>NZ_DDCJ01000051.1:1049-5922 GCF_002335285.1 Thalassolituus sp. UBA2009 | reverse complement strand
CCGGCGGCGGCTGAGCCAAGCCAGGCAATGCCCGCAGCGAGAATGGCAAACAGCAGACTGATGGCCAGCAGCCAGCGGTTACGCAGGCCATCATTCAGCTCTTTAATGGCAATATTCCAGACTTGTATCATTGCGATTTCTCCTGTGCCGGAACGACCGCAAAATGGCGGTACAGATCGTCAAGGGACGGCGGGCTGACCTCCAGATCGGCGGCTTCGCTGCTGTTTATCAGGGTGTTAAGTAACTCCCGGCGGGCGCCGTTGTGCGTTAAAACTTCAAGAGCATCGCGGCCAATACAGCGGGAATCGAAGCCGAGGCCGGATAACCGGGTTTGCCAGTGCTCCGGTTCCGAGAGGCTGCCAAGGCGAATGCGCGTAGGCAGTGCTACCTGACGGCGTAATTCACTCAGGGTACCGACAGCCTGTAACTGACCACCGGCAAGAATGGCGGCGCGGCTGATATAAGGTTCAACACCGGGTAACACGTGAGAGCAGAGAATAATGCCGGTGCCGTTCTGACGCAGCTCGTTCAGTAATTGATAAAGTTCCTGCGTGGCTACCGGGTCAAGACCGACGGTCGGCTCGTCCAGTAATAACAGACGTGGATTTGCCAGCAGCGCCTGAGCCAGCCCCAACCGCTGACGCATACCTTTGGAATAGGTTTTTACTTTACGTGTAGCGGCATGGGTCAGCCCGACTTTTTCCAGTAATTCTCCGACCTGATGATGAGCTGCACCTTTCAGGCGGGCAAAATAAGTCAGTGTTTCCTCTCCGCTTAATTGCGGATAAAACATAACGTTTTCCGGCAAATAACCAAGCCGCTTACGGACTTCGGTATGATCCGGAGTATTACCAAACACCTGAACATGGCCGCTGCCGGGCGCGAGCAGGCCGAGGATCATTTTCATGGTGGTTGTTTTGCCGGCACCGTTATGGCCGAACAAACCAAGTACTTCACCTTCTGCCAGATGCAGAGAAAGGTTTTTTATAACCTCCATCCGGCCATAAGCAAGACTGACATTCTGCAGTTCTACCAGGTTCATTTTATGGGGCCTCTGTCAGCGGTGGGCGCATCAGGGGAAAGCTGTCCCGCACGCCAGGGGATTTAACGACCGGAAACGCTTGCTGTACCCAGCGCAGTAATTCAATGGCCGGGCTGTTCAGTAATAAACGCATTTGTGGATAAAGCCACAGTAAGCGGTCGATATTGTCGTTTGGTTCGTAAATCAGATCGCCGATGTCATCGACATTCCGGTCCCAGCCAAGATAATCGCTCCAGTAATTTCCGCGGCCATTTTCGGACCATTCCTGGGTTCGGGTTGCGACATATTTAACTTGCTGTTGATTAGCGATAAAGGCATTGCCAAAGATTTTATTGTCTTCAGAGCCGGCGGTAAGGTGAATACCCATCACGCTGTCGGCAAAGTAGTTGTGGCTGATGGTGTTGAATACGGAGTTGTAGATAAACAACGCTTTGCCTTCAGCTCCCTGAATCATGCTGTCGCCGGTGCTGCCGCTGATCACCCCCTGCACTCTGTTGTTGCTGATGGTGGAGTAGGTGATGTAGTTCATCAGAATGCCGTAGTTCTGATCGTCTTCAGACAGATTATTGCGTACATCCAGATTACGGCTCTGCATCAGGGCATAACCGGTGCGGGTGCGGCGGGTTGTGTTGTTATGCACCACATTGTTATTGGAAAACATATAGTGAATTCCGTAGCGCAGATCTTCCAGCACGTTACCGGTCAGCGTGTTGTGGTTGGAGGTGTCGATGTAGATGCCATCCCGGGTGTGGCGGATAACGTTGTCGGTCACACTGGCCTGACGGACAGAAAACAGATGAATGCCATTGCCACGGTCCTGTGAGCGCACAGTGTCATCGCCGCTGATCTGATTGCCGTGGATTTCAATATGCTGGCTGGTATCGGCCCAGATGCCGAATCCGGCCCCTTGCAGATGATTATTCAGCAGACGTACATGGTCGGCCCGGGCAGCAACAAATATGGCTGAATCCAGATCGGTGAGGTTACGTCCCCAGTTAATAATATGGCAGCCTTCAAGGCTGACTTCGGCGGCGGTAATTTTCACCGCATGGCCCTGCGCCCCGGCGTCGATGACGGCGTTGGCTGCACAGCGGATGTGGCCGGGCTGATCAATCAGAAAATTCCCCTGATAGTGACCGGCGGGTAAAACCAGAATATCCCCCTGCGGTTGCAGCGGTAATGACTGGTACTGGGCCTGCGCACCGGCACTGGCCAGCAGCAGTAAAAAAAAGACAGAAAGGATCATAGTGTCCCGCAGTTGTGGAGGGGCGGCGGGCATCACTGCCCGCCGCCAGCCGATCAGGCTGGTTCAACCAGCATTCGACCTACCATCTCCATATGCAGAGCATGGCAGAACCAGTTGCAGTAGTACCAGTGCATACCCACTTTGTCGGCCACAAAGGTAACTGACGCAGTTTGCTGTGGGCTGATTTCCATGGAGACACCATGGTTCACCATGCAGAAACCGTGGGTAACGTCTTCGATCTGGTCCAGGTTGGTGATGATTACGGTAACCTCATCGCCCTGTTTTACCTTGAACTCGTTAATGCCATAGGCTGGCGCTACCGAGGTCATGTAAACCCGGACTTTATTACCATCACGGATAACCTTGTTGTCGGTTTCCAGATTGATTCCATCCTTTTTCGCCATGGCGGTGGTGCCGGCAAAGAAAGGGTCATCCCGTTTCCAGATTTTCCGGGTACGGATCTGATCACGGCGTGCCATGGTGCAGTCATGCGGTTCTGCGAAGGTTGGGCCATCGTGCACCAGTTTCATTTCTTCACCGGAAATATCGATCAGCTGATCGTTTTCCGGGTGCAGTGGGCCAACCTGCAGGAAGCGGTCTTTGGAGAACTTGCACAAAGCAACCAGCCACTGGCCATCAGCTTCGCTGGTTTCGCACAGCGAGGCATGAATGTGACCAGGCTGATACTGCACATCCAGTTTCTGCTTGATGTAGTTAACCTTTTCACCTTTATAGGCACGTACCGCATCGGCCATATTCCACTTCACGACCTGACTGTCGATAAACAGTGTGGTGTAGGCATTGCCACGACCATCGAAGGTAGTGTGCAGCGGTCCAAGGCCCAGTTCCGGTTCTGCAGCAATGGTGTCACGCGGATCTTTGATTTTGCCGTTAAACAGGTCTGGCAGTCTGGCAATTTCGATCATGGATACAGTTGGTGACAGCTTGCCGTTGGCAATAAAGTACTTGCCATCGGATGAGGTGTTACAGCCATGCGGGTTTTTCGGTACAGGAATATAACGGGTAAACTGGCTGTCTTTGTCGCCTTTTTTACGGCCATCCAGCACCGGTACTTTAGAGTCGCCCAGAGTGGTGAATTTACCGGCTTTAACCGCTTTTTCTGCAGCCTGGATATCAAATACCACAACCCAGTCACGTTCATTACGCATCATGCCGCCCAGATCATAGGCTTTTTCTGAGTTGTAACAGGTGGAAGCAGCAAAGCGGCCTGTGTAGTCGGCATCACAGTTGTCCAGGTTACCGTCAACCATAATCTGAAATGCCATTTCCATGCTTTCTGCGTCAATGACGTTAAACATGGTGTAGCTGTAATCGGCCTGCAAATCGAAATGTTTGCCATCGTTCGGATGTGGCATAACAAATTCAGCATTAGCAAATACATACTTGGTGTACGGTGCTTTCTGCAGACGCAGTCCGTGGATCGCCTGAACATTAGGCACGGTCAGCATCTTGTCACACTTCATAATATCCAGGCGGATACGGGCTACACGGCTGTTGGCTTTATCGTTGATAAAAACGTATTTGCCATCGTATTTGCCATCTTTCATGGAGATGTGCGGATGGTGACAGTCACCATTCAGGAACTTCGCACTATCGCCCATTATCGCCTTACTTTCGTTGGTGATGCCCCAGCCGGTAGCCGAGTCGATATTAAATACCGGAATCCGCATCAGTTCGCGCATGGATGGAATACCCAGTACGCGCACTTCGCCCTGATGACCACCACTCCAGAAGCCGATGTAATCGTCCAGTTCACCTGGCTCTACATGGTATTTCTTTTTGGCGTCCTGAGCGGCAGCGGCAAAGGCCTCGCGGCTCATTACTGCAGAACCCAGGCCGGCTGCGCCGACCAGTGCCGCACCGGCACCCGTCAGAGCACTGGCACCGAGAAATCCGCGGCGGCTTAGTCCGGTTTTTTCTTTTCCGGGTACATTTTTATTGCTGTCATCTGTCATGGTCTATCTCCTTGAACAAGATTGGCTTCTTCAGTTTTGCGGATCCATCTGTACCACCGGGATACGCTGTGGAACGGGTTTATTTCTTTGCTGTTTTTTACGTTTAGCAACCAGTGGCGGACATTTATGATCGTTGTGATATGTCATCTGGCAATCGAGGCAGTAGTGACATTCGTTATGATTAATATGACCATCGGGATGAATGGCCTGTATCTCGCATTCATTGGCGCAGAGCTGGCAGGGCTGGCCACATTCTTTGCGGCGTTTCAGCCAGTCGAACAGGCGGGCTTTACTTGGTATTGCCAGGGCAGCACCCAGAGGACAGATATAACGGCAGTAGACTTTGCGCGTAAAAATATTGATAACCAGCAACAATACAGCGTAGAAAACAAAGCCCCATTCGCGGCTGAATTTGAGCATGATGGCGGTTTTAAAGGGTTCCACTTCGGCATATCGTTCTGCGGTAGAAAGTGACTCCAGAGACAGCCCGAATAAACCCAATAAAATAATGTATTTAACGGCCCATAAGCGTTCGTGCAAAGCAAAGGGCAATTCATACTGGCGGATTTTTAATTTACGGGCGGCTTCGTTAATCAGCTCCTGCAGAGC
>NZ_DDCJ01000051.1:0-789 GCF_002335285.1 Thalassolituus sp. UBA2009 | reverse complement strand
GTAAATGCCCAGAGAATAAATATAACGGGATCGCTGAGAAACAGCTCCCAGCGGAAGCCCTGCATCAGTGAATGAACAAAGGTCAGTACGTTGACAACCGACAGCTGGCCGAGGCAATACCAGCCAATAAAGAACACGGTAAATAACAGATAACCCCGGCGCAGCCAGTGCAGAAATGCAGGTTTGCTGGTGAAATAATCCTGCAGGAATAAAATCACCAGCAAAACACCCAGGGCAGTTATCAGAACTCCGATCTGGAAACTCTTCTGATACCAGATGTTCAGCCACAGAGGGCGGTTGGCTTCTTCAATGGCAGCCTGTTCTTCGGCTGTTAATGCTGGCCGTTCGAAGTAGGTTTGGGGCAGTTGATAACCCAGTTCGAAACTGGTGAATACGCCATCCACCGGGCCTGTCTGGCGGCGTACCAGCAACTCAAAGGTCCAGTCAGTGCCAGGGTCAAAATGGCTTTTGTCACGGATAATAAACAGCGATTTTTCTTTAAAATCCGGTGCGCCGTCGGCCATGACATCGTACAGACGTTGCTGGTCCAGATCGCGGAAGGAGATAACATCACCAAATTGACGCAGCTGGATGCGGTCAAAAATACCGCCGCGCACATAGCCTGATCCTTTAAATGAGAACATGCCGTTGGCCAGCACAGCAATGGCGTGCTCGCCGGGTTTCAGCTCCTCCATCAGGAAACGGTACTGACTGTCACCCAACAGGTTGCGGCCAATAGTTGGCGCGTTCAGATAGGCAACATACAGATCAATAAAGGTATCGTTAAGC
>NZ_DDCJ01000076.1:0-18357 GCF_002335285.1 Thalassolituus sp. UBA2009 | reverse complement strand
TTCACTGAGAGTAATTTCTGTACGATAGGGCCAGTCGCATAGAAGTCCTGCGTAAGAGCTGTTCGCAATGATCAGCAAACACCAGAGCAGCAAGCGCATCATATTGTCCTCCATTGATATGCGCGCATTGTACTGCAAAAGACCGATTGCGACCCCTGCCGGATTTTGTCAATGATCGCCTTTATTTGTCAGAATTTCCCTTTCAGCCGTAACCAGTTGTAACGTCCGGCATATACAGGCGTTCAGTCATCAGAAACGGCGGCTGAAACGGCGGCGATATTCGGTTGGTGTTAAGCCGGTTTTTTTGCGGAATAAACGCCGGAATGAACTGGCGTCTTCATAGCCCACATCATTCATCACCACATCCACTGTACGTTCAGTTTCTTCCAGTAATTTCTGCGCCGCTTCGATACGGATGGATTGCACATAGGTATTCGGTGGCATATCCAGCGCCGCATTAAAGCGACGGATAAGAGTACGCTTGGACACACTGAAACGGTCGGCCAGTTCATCGACGGTAAAATTACCGGCGTAGTGTTCTTCCAGCCAGGCCTGAACCTGTTTTACCAGATCATCTTTATGCGGTTTTGATAAACGCATCAGCGAATACGACAGCTGGCTGTCACGACGATAGTCGATCACAAAGGCTTTGGCAGTCTGAATGGCTGTTTCAAAACCAAAATTACGCTCAATAATATGCAGCCCCAGATCAAACCAGGCCAGACCGCCACCGGCACAATAAATATGATCATGGCGGGTAATCAGCTGATCAGCCTTAAGTTCTACCTGCGGGTAACGCTGTTCAAACAGATCTTTAAAACCCCAATGAGTGGTGGCCACTTTGCCGTTGAGAATGCCGGCTTCGGCCAGTAAAAAATTACCGGTGCAATTACCGGCAATGGTCCAGCCATGAGCATCGGCGCGGCGCAGCAGAGCCAGCAGCTGCGGGTTCACACCAATCACATCCTCAACCGGGCCACCGATGGTCGGCACCACAATCACATCGACATCCTGCACATCGTCGTAACTCATATGTGCCAGCAGCTGAATGCCGTTAATGCAGCGGATAGGGCCGCCATCCGGGCTGGCAATGCGCACATTAAACAGGCGCTCCAGTTCCTGCCCCTGAATGCGGTTCCAGGTTACACCTGCCAGACCAAAAAGATCGGCGACACCGGTCATGGCCGATGATAAGGCTTTATCAAAACCCGCGATCACTACATTAAGCATGGGTGGCCCCCTTTAAAGTCTCTGCTGCACTGCACTCTGATACCTGTCATCTGCGAAATCAGGCTGACGGCATGGCTTATGTCACTATTAGCATTAAGTGTGGCTATATTGACGATTATCCGGCGGCATGACAAGCCTGATACTGGTGAAATACGTCATAGAACTCATGATTCACTTTCTATTAACCCTGCGGGGAGCCAAACCGTGTCGAAACTTATTAATCAGAAAGATCTGGAATTTCTGCTGTATCAGGTATTTCAGGCTGAGCAGCTGACCGAACTGCCACATTACAGTGAACACGACCGCACCACCTTCGATGGCATTCTGAATACCTCAAGCCGCATTGCCGAAGAGTACTTTGCCCCGCATAACGCCAAAGCGGACGAACACGAGCCGCAATTCGACGGTGAAAAAGTCAGCACCATCCCGGAAGTAAAAGAAGCCTGGCAACACTTTGCCGACTCCGGCCTGCTGTGCGCCCGCCATCGTTATGAGGACGGCGGCATGCAGTTACCCTCACTGCTGCATATGGCCGCCAACGCTTACTTTATGTCGGCCAATCCCTCCACTGCCGGCTATCCGTTTTTAACCAGCGCCGCCGCCAATGTGATCCATGCCTTTGGCAGCGATGAACAGAAAGCCACCTTTTTACCGCACATGTTCAGCGGCCGTTTTGCCGGCACTATGGCGCTGACCGAACCGGACGTTGGCTCATCACTGGGCGATCTGACCACCCGCGCCCTGCCAGCAGATGACGGCAGCTACCGCATTAAAGGTCAGAAGATGTATATCTCCGGCGGCGATCAGGACATCACCGAAAATATCGTGCACTTAGTGCTGGCCCGTATTCAGGGCGCGCCACTGGGTGTTAAAGGTATTTCGTTGTTTATCGTGCCGAAATTCCACACCAGCGCCGATGGTTCGCTGGGCCCGCGCAACGATGTGCAGCTGGCCGGTCTGCTGCACAAAATGGGCTACCGTGGCACGACCTCCACCGTTTTAAGCTTTGGCGAAAAAGACGACTGCCACGGCTACCTGATCGGTGAAGCCGGTAAGGGCCTGATGTATATGTTCAAGATGATGAACGAAGCGCGCATCGGCGTTGGCCTGGGGGCCGCCATGATCGGTTACCGCGGTTATCTCGAATCCCTCGACTACGCCCGTAACCGTCCGCAGGGCCGCTCTCCGGTGGAAAAAGATCCGCTCAGCAAACCGCTGAATATCGTTGAACACACCGATGTAAAACGCATGTTGCTGGCGCAGAAATCCTACGTCGAAGGGTCGCTGGCGCTGTGTCTGCTGGCCGCACGCTTAGTGGATGAACAGGAAGCCGGAGAAAACGCCGACAGCGGCATCCTGCTCGACTTATTAACGCCGGTGGTGAAATCCTTCCCGTCGTATTACGGCCCGCGCGCTAACGATCTGGCCATTCAGGTGTTGGGCGGCGCCGGTTATACCCGCGAATATCCGGTCGAGCAGTGCTACCGCGACAACCGCTTAAATCCGATTCATGAAGGCACCCACGGTATTCAGTCGCTGGATTTACTGGGCCGCAAACTGTGGCAGCACAATGGCAAAGGCCAGCAGCTGTTGATGGCACGGGTACAGGCCACGCTGAAATCCGCTCAGGGTAAAGAGCAACTCAGCGAGCTGACCGCCAGCTATCAGAAACACCTGAACACCCTGCTGCAAACCACCATGGCGCTGGGCAAAGCCCTGCAGAGCGGCCAGGTCAGTGCGGCGCTGGGCAACTCGGCGCTGTATCTCGACATGATGGGCAAGATGGTGATCGGCTGGCTGTGGCTGGAAATGGCCGACAAGGCTATCGACACCTTTGGCGCTTCGGCGGCAGAAGACGACCAGCAGTTCCTCGCCGGCAAACTGCAGGCTGCACGCTACTTTATCCGCTGGGAACTGCCGGAAATTGAGCATCAGGCCAAACTGTTAGCCGGATTTGACGATACCTGCACCACCATGAACCCGGACTGGTTTTAATCAGCAACTGCACAGGACAACACACCATGACTGCCAAAGTACTCGTTGAAGCCAGTGAGCATATCCTCACCATCACCTTTAATCGTGCCGACAAACTGAACGCCCTCGACCCGGAGAGTTACCACCTGCTGGCGCAGGCGCTGCACCGCCTGCAACACGACGATGACTTACGCGTCGGTGTGATTCTGGCCGATGGCAAACACTTCACCGCCGGTCTGGAGCTGGATAAATGGGCCCCTATCTTTGCGCAGGGCGGCGCCCCGCAGATGGCCGCAGGCGAAATTGACCCCTACGGTATTTCCGGCGAAACCCTGAGTAAGCCACTGATCATTGCCGTACATGGTCTGTGCTACACCTCCGGTCTGGAGTTGTTGCTCAATACCGATATCCGCCTCGGCACCGCCGATACCCGCTTTGCCCAACTTGAAGTACAGCGTGGCATCTACCCCTGCGGCGGCGGTACGGTGCGCCTGCCGGAAGAAATCGGCTGGGCACGGGCACAGCGTTATCTGCTGACCGGTGATGAATTCAGCGGCCAGCAGGCCTACGACTGGGGCATGCTGACCGAACTCTGTGAATTCAGCCAGCTGCACAGCCGTGCCCGTGAACTGGCACAGAAAGTGGCCGCTGCGGCCCCGCTGGGTGTGCGCGCCGCACTGAAATCATCAAAAACCGCGCGTCTGCACGGTGATACCGCTGCACTGAGCACCGTCTTCGGCGATATGGGCAAGGTGCTGAAGAGTGACGATGCCGCCGAAGGCGTACGTTCATTTATGGAACGCCGCGCGGCCAGGTTCAGCGGTCGCTGAAACAGCAACAGCACCACAGGAAAAACCGTGATGACGGCGGTTTTTCCTGTTTTTTCATCAGGTTAAGCAGCCCAAGAGGACAAATCGGGCAAACCGGACGCAGAGATCAGATCAGAAACTATACTGATTTGGTATGACCACGCCTTCCGGAGCCTTGCATGAAATCCTTACCCCTTAAAACCAAGCTGTTTGCCATCACGCTGTCAGCCATTCTGTTGCTGGCCGCCGCCCTGACCTGGCGCAGTTATCAGGGCATCAGTTCGCTCAGCGAACAACTGCAGGAGCACAGTGAAAAAAATCTGACCGAGGCCGTTATCACCCAACTGCAGACCAAAACCCAGGCCTATGGCGAGCAGATCAGTAACTACATCAACGCCGCCTACCGCATTCCTATGACAATGGCTGCCGCCATTAAAACCGCGATTGAAAATGGTGATGGCAGCCGCGCTCAGGTCAGCGCAATGATGGGGGCCGCACTCGCAGCCAATAAGGATGTCAGCTCCACATACGCCCAGTTCGAGCGTAACGGCTTCGATGGTCGTGACAGCGAGTTCGTCGACTCAGGCCTGATTTACAACGCCGAACGCACCGGCTCACTGGAAATCTACTGGATCCGCAATCAGTCCGGTCAGGTCGAACAGCAGAAAGTCGACGATCCGGACGAAAAATACCTCGATGTCCGTAATGAATTCGGCATCCGTCAATCCGAGTGGTATCTCTGCAGCCGCGATAAAAAAGTTCCCTGCCTGATGGAGCCCTACCTGTATGAGATCAGCCCCGGTTATGAAGAACTGATGACCAGTCTCACCGCACCGATTATCGCCAATGGTACTTTCCGCGGCATTGCCGGTGTCGACGTTAACCTGCCCATTTTCCAGAAACTGGTGGATGAACTGAGCCAGTCGCTCTACAGCGGCAAAGCCCGGGTAACATTACTCAGTGAAATAGGTCTGGTGGTCGCCTCAAGCCACTACAAAGATAAGCTGATGCGGCCTTTAAAAGAGTCTCTGCCGGAAAGAGGCGATACGCTGAGCAAACTGCATAAAGGCGACGGTCTGCTGAGCGGAAAAGATAACCTGTATGTTGCCCGTGGGCTAAAAATTCCGGCCTCCAACAGTGAGTGGTCACTGCTGATCGAACTGCCGCTGAACGTCGCCCTCGCCGATCTTGAAACCCTGAAAGCGCTGGTCGCCGATGAAAAAACCTCAGTACTCAGCAGCCAGCTGCTGTTGGCGCTGATTCTCGCCGGGGCCGCTCTGGTTGCCATAACCCTGTTGATTCAGTCTATTACCAAACCCCTGGAAGTACTGAATAAGCAGGTCGAGCAACTGTCCAGCGCCGATGGCGATCTTTCCCAGCGTCTGCAACTTGATACCCACGCCGAACTGATCAGCCTGAGTGGCGGCTTTAACCGCTTCCTCAGCAAACTGCGCGATCTGGTACTGGCACTGAAAGAAGTCAGCCACGAAGTGCGCAGCGAGTCAGCCGAGAACCTGAAAATCAGCCAGAAAACCCGTAAAGCCACCGATCAGCAACAAAGTGAAATGGATAACGTGGTTACCGCGACTCAGGAAATGTCGGCCACGGCGCAGGAAGTATCACGCATTGCCTCCGACGTTGCGGTACGGGCCAACGATATCCATTCTACCGTCACCGCATCGCAGCGGAACCTGTCTTCCGCGGTAGATACGGTGCTGGAGCTGAGCGAAAACATGCATACCGCAAGCGAGTCGATCACCAAAGTATCTGCCCGCTCCGACGATATTAACCGCATCCTGGTGGTTATTGGCTCCATTGCCGAACAGACCAACCTGCTGGCACTGAACGCTGCCATTGAAGCCGCCCGTGCCGGTGAACAGGGACGTGGTTTTGCGGTGGTGGCCGATGAAGTACGTACCCTCGCCTCAAAAACCCAGGAATCGACCGAAGAAATTAACAATATGATTGGCAGCCTGCAGGGCGAGGTAAAAGCCGCCGTCAGCATCATTGACAGTGGCAGCCAGAAAGCCGGACTGGCGATGGAATCCACCCGCGAAGCCCATGGCTCTTTGCAAGAAGTAGTACAGGCGATCAGCGAAATTGCCGACCACATCCGTCAGGTAGCCACTGCAGCCGAAGAGCAAAGCTCGGTGAGCGGTGAAATTACCCGCAACCTCACCGTGATCGGTGATGCCACCACAATGCTGGCCGAGCTGGCACAGGAAGCCAACCAGAGCAGCCATAACGTCACCGAACAGCTCGACCGTCTGGATAAACAACTGGGCGCATTGCGTACCTGAGTACAAACCTGCAACAGCCACAAGCCCTGCCAATCACCATTGGCGGGGCTTTTTTATCGGCCCCGCATGGATGGAAATGCCCGACCCCGGACTCTGCCTCCGCCCATGGCTGTGATAAACTGCGCGCCGCCGGCCACAGGCCAGCCTATCCTGATACAAACGACAGCATAATGCTGCCCCCGAAACACCTTGCCGCGGAATACCATCATGGCCGAACTCGGACGCTACAACACCCTGACCGTACTCGATGAACAGCCCCACGGCCTGTATCTGGATGACAACGACGGCGGCAAAATTCTGCTGCCACGCAAACAAATTCCTGCCGGCACGCAAATCGGCGACAGTCTTAAAGTCTTTGTTTACCTTGATTCCGACGACCGTCCGATTGCCACCTGCCTGCGCCCTAAAGCACAGCTGCATCAGGTCGCCTGGCTGGAAGCCGTGGATGTAAATCAAACCGGAGCCTTTCTCGACTGGGGCCTGGCCAAAGACGTGTTTGTGCCCTTCGCCGAGCAAACCCACCGCATGGAAGCCGGTAAGTCCTATGCGGTCTATCTGTACCTCGATAACACCGACCGTATCGTTGCCAGCGCGCGCTTAAACCGTTTTATCAAAGACGAAGTCAAAGCCAACTGGCCCGGTGCTCCGGTACCGCTGGCCACCGGCGATAAAGTAAAATTACTGATCGCCCAGCGCACCGACATCGGCTACAAAGCCGTAGTCAACGACACCTATTGGGGTTTGCTGCACAACGACGATATCCGCAAAGCCATTCGTACCGGCCAGCGGGTTGAAGGCTATATCAAACGTCTGCGTGACGATCATAAACTTGATCTGATGCTGGAGCCGGTAGGCCATACCAAAGCCGATCCGCTGGCGAAAAAAATCCTGCAGAAAATGGAAGATAACCACGGCCTCTTAGGCCTCAGCGACCACTCTCCGGCAGAACTGATCGAACTGCAGTTCGGGGTCAGCAAACGTACCTTTAAAATGGCCATCGGCAAACTGTATAAAGAACGCAAAATTGTGATCGAAGACAGTGGTATCCGCCTGGCAACAGAGGCTGACCAGAAAGCTGTGGTCAATAAAGACCTGAAAAAAGAAGCGAAAAAAGAGTCGGGTAAAGACGCCAGAAAACCGGCAAAAGAACAAAAAACATCTGCAGCAAAAACGCAGAAAACAGAAAAACCAGACACGAAGAAAACAGGTACAAAGAAAGAAGAAAGGAATCAGGACCAGGCGGATAAAAAACCGGCTGAGAAAAAATCAGCGCCTAAAGTGTACCGTAACCCAAAGACGAAAACGGAAAAAACACTGAGCCTGAAAAAGAAATCCTGAAGAACATATCCTGACAAAGCAGCAGGATAAAAAACGGCCGCGCATAACTCTGTTATCCGCGGCCGTTTTCGTTACAGCATCAGAAGTTATCAACCCCGAGCTGCTGTTCCAGATTATCCGCCATTGCGGCTACGCCATACAGCGTGGTACCGAATTCATCAGTATCCATTTCATCCAGCCACCAGTTGCCCATCGCAACCAGGTGACATCCGCCAACCTTGTCGATGGCCCAGGATGCACAGAGTGTACTGTCATTTTCACGCAACAATTTCAGTGCCATAGAAGCACCCAGTTGCTGATCCGGCATACCACTTAAATCCAGTACCGCCGAGGCAATTTCAACAATGTCTTTAGTACCGTCTTCGCTTGGGTGATGCAGCACCAGAACACGCTGTGAGCGCCCTTCGCCCATATCAAACATCGCGCTGATCATGCGCTCATTATCAATTTTCAGATTAATGCCAAGTTTGTCGGCGTGACCTGCAATGATTTCATGAAATTTGTTCGACATTTTAATCTCCTTTAAAACTCGTCCACGCCAAAACGACTTTCCATACGGTCTGCAACGGTTGATACGGCAGATACTGCCATCGCCATTTCTTTCAGATCCATAGTATCCAGCAGCATATCCACAACAGCGATCAGCAACTCATCTTCTTCACTGATGCGGGTAAATGCCCAGCGATAGTTAGCGGAGCGGCCATTCAGCTCCAGCAATTCGTTGAAGAAAGCTTTCTGATCGATATCAGATTCCTGGATGGTGCTCAGGCGAACAACCGGCGAAGAAATACATACAACTTCACTGCCATTACCCGCCTGCTGACGGTTAAAAAAGACCAGCTGCGAACGCCCGTCATCTTCAACAAACAGCATTTTAACCGAGGATTCAGAGCGGACTTCAAAGTTCCAGCCAATCTCTTCACAGTAAGCAACAATCTTACTGGTGAACGGGTTTGGATATGGATTTGTGCTTCCATTCGATGTCATCAAGATTCTCCTTATTCGAGAAACATTAAAATTTGCTGAACAAAAGAAGGTTCAACATTCATAATTTTTGCCATTTCCGTGAGGGCATCCAGTTCGCGATCATCAATATTCTGATCGGCTCTGGCGACCACAACCAAACGCTGAATAAAGGCGCAGCGGTTTGAAGCTCCCAGGGATAGCAGCGGCTTTGAGCTCTCAATAAACTGTTCACGGGCAAGACCGATAGGATCTTCAGCCTGTTCCAGCAGCTGAATACCTTCGCGGTATATTTCTTCACCGGCCTGCTCGATCAGGTTTTCTGCTTCAGCATCGGCCAGATGTCCGTCCGCATAAGCCACCCAGGCGCCGCCCCAGAACATGGCACGGTTATGCAGGGCCTGTTTCTCTTCATCGCTGACAGGCTCCATATACTCGAGTACTTTATGAATACCGTCATCAACATCGGCCAGCGTTTTATTCCCTGTTCCCTGTCCGGTTAAACGCTGAAACTCATCCGACTGGCTGTATAAATCAACGGCCATAATACGGATAGGGTTAAACGGATGGCTGGAATAACAATGGGATGTGTCTTCTGTGTTTTTTGATAACTCAGATAAATCCTGAATCTGCGCCGAGTACTCTTTCAGATCAAATTCAATAATCGGATGAGCAACACCGCAGGACAGCTTCAGGAAGGAACTGATGGCCGCTTCCGGGCTTTTACAGACAAACAGACCAGCGCGGTCAGCAGAGATTTCTGCGCGCCGGCTCCAGGACATCAGCTTCATGGCATCACTGGCATTCAGCGTGCCTTCTTCAAGAATCGCATGGGTCGGTAAGGCATAATGGCTGAATAAAGCATGACCCAGTTCATGGCCAACGACGAAGTTGATTTCGTCTTCATTCATTGAGGTTAACAGACCGGAACTGAAGGTCAGAATAATGTCATCGCCACCGGAGTAACTGCAGCTGGCATTAGGCTCAGGGCTGTTATAGATGTAGACCTCAACATTTTTATCGCCCAGATTCAGGGCTTCCTGTGCATTACGCACATACTTAAAAAGATCGGGCGCCAGTCTGGCCGTAACCCTCAGGCTGTGGCCAAGAAGACTGCGGCGGTAGGAATCACGGCGGGCCTCTTTAATACGTTTTTCAGCCAGCACCTGAATTTTTTTATCAGCCAGCAGTTCATTAAAAAAACTGAGGTCAGACTGAAAGCGGATCGCATCCTCGACGTTCACTGATTGCACCTGCTTAACGTTCCAAGTTGTCAGAAAATCAGCCTGCAAAACTCACATCAACAACAGATTATTATTCCCGGCCGCTATCAGCGCGCAGAGCAACCAGGAAAAGACAAACCGCTTATTGATGATATGGTTTATAAAACAGACTGAGCAGTAAGCGGCCATTCTAGACAGCCGATCCTTTCACATCAATTGATAAAGCGGTTAGAAACAATATGTTTTATTGTCAGAATCAGACTTACGTCTCAAAACGACAATCCATATGTGCCGGTGGAATCCGCAGAAAAATACGCGCTAAGCCTGATCAGGCTGCCTCCTCTGCCCGGTTTTATCACAACAGAAGCTGCCCATATCTGTTCCGGCCTCGTCCGGAAGGATGAGACAGCGTCCGGGAAATGGCGCAAATCAACATGTCATTTTCTGTGTGGCGGCAAATAAGACTGGCTCCGATTGCCGGTTGACCCACTTTGACGGCGTGTTAGTCTGAGCGCGCCTGTCTCTGGTGCCGATGCTGTGAAACGAACCCTGCTTTCTCTGAACCATGTCCTGTTACTGACGATGCTGTTGCTTATCGGTCAGTCGGCTGCGCTATGGCATCAGACTCACTCAGAACAGCATCCCGCCGGTGAGCTGTGCAGTTACTGCCTGCAGGCATCCGACCTCAGCACACCCGGCCTGTCCGGCGTCAGTCCTGAAGCCCCCTGCATTCCTGGCCAGCACAGCACCATCTGTCCACCAGCGCCTGGCACTGCAACGACCGTTTTAACAGCTTCACAGGCACGCGCCCCACCCCGTTTTTCCTGAATCCGTTAAACCCAGAATCGTTACCGGTGTGTTAGCGCATACCGGTAATGCGTGTATTTTTTCAGGAGAACACCATGTCTGTATCCCGCACCGGCATTTTGCCTTGCTGTGCCCTGCTTAGCCTGTCCGCTATTCTGCCCGCTCCACTGTGGGCCGCCGATTCTGCCAATGCATTTAATCCGGCTATTGGCCTGATTCTGAATGGCACACTCGGCCACTTTTCCCGTGAACCCGATGACTACGCCATCGCCGGTCTGCCCTTAGGCGGAGAAAGCGAACCCGGCAGCCAGGGCTTTGCGCTGGGCGAGTCGGAATTAAACATCAGCGCCAATATTGATCCCGACTGGTTCGGTGCCATTACCGTCGCGCTCGGTGATGAAACCGAAGTAGAAAACGCCTACGTGCAAACCAGCCCGGCAGACGGCCTGACCTTCCGCGGCGGACGCTTCTTCTCCGGCATCGGTTATCTCAACGAACAGCATGCCCACACCTGGGATTTTGCCGATACTGCGCTGGCGTACCGTGCCTTGCTGGGTACGCAATATAAAGACGACGGCGTACAGTTACGCTGGCTGGCACCGACCGAGCTGTACACCGAAGTCGGCGCGGAATGGTTTAACGGCAGCGCTTATCCGGCCGGCGGCAGCGCCAGTAAGGGTCAGGGGGCCTGGTCGGTGTTTGTGCACAGCGGCGGCGATATAGGCCAGAGCAGCAGCTGGCGCGCCGGTCTGTCGTACCTGAATGCCAATGCCGATGCACGTGAAAGCGGCGACGAAGATAACCCGGATCTGTTCAGCGGCAGCAGTAAGGTCGCCATTGCTGATTTCGTGTGGAAATGGTCACCGGGCGGCAACGCCTATAACCGCAGCGTTAAAGTGCAGGGCGAGTACCTGCTGAGTAAAAACGACGGTGACTTTACCCCCACAGGTGGCAGCGAACTGCCCTACTCGGCCACACCCAAAGGCTGGTATCTGCAGGCAATTTATCAGTTTACCCACGGCTGGCGTGCCGGTGTGCGCCACGATCGGCTCGACGCCGGCCAGAATGACGCCGCCTTTGCCGGCACCGTGCTCGACGCGCAAAACCATACCCCACAACGCAACAGCCTGATGCTGGATTACAGCAACAGCGAGTTCAGCCGTCTGCGTCTGCAATACAACCGCGATGAGTCGCAGCCACAGATCGATCACCAGTGGCTGCTGCAATACACCATGAGCCTCGGCGCCCACGGCGCGCACCGTTTTTAAGGAGAGCGTGATGAAAACAATATTACGCAAAGCGCGCGCTGTTCTGCTGCCGTTACTGCTGGCTGGTGGCTGTACCACTGCACAGGCTGCAACGCTGAATATCTTCGCCTGCGAGCCGGAATGGGGCGCACTGGCGCAGGAGCTGGGCGGTGATAACGTTGAGGTGTTCACCGCCACCACCGCCTTACAGGACCCGCATCATATTCAGGCACGACCGAGTCTGATTGCGAAGATGCGCAAAGCCGACCTGCTGATCTGCACCGGCTCCGAGCTGGAAAGCGGCTGGCTGCCTCTTCTGCTGCGCCAGTCCGGTAACAGTAAGGTGCAACCGGGCAAACCCGGCTACTTTGAAGCCAGCCGTTTTGTCGAAACTCTGGATAAACCGCAAATCATCGACCGCTCACAAGGCGACGTGCATCCCGGTGGTAATCCTCACATTCAGACCAGCCCACACAATATCAGCAAGGTTGCCGCAGCTCTGCTGCCACTGTTGCAACAGCTGGATGCTGACAACAGCGCCGCCTATCAGCAGCGCGCCGATGATTTCGGCCAACGCTGGCAAGCCGCCATGCAGCGCTGGGAAACAAAAGCAGCACCCTTGCGCGGTGTTGCTGTTGTAGTTCACCACCGCAGCTGGAGTTATCTGCAGCAGTGGCTGGGGCTGAACGAAGTAGCCACGCTGGAGCCGAAACCCGGCGTGCCCGCCAGCGCCGGGCATCTGGCGGAGGTATTGCAGCAGCTGGATGCCCAGCCGGCCAGAATGATCATCCGCGCGGCCTATCAGGATGGCCGTGCTGACGAATGGCTGGCGGATAAAACCGGCCTTCCGGCCATTGCTTTGCCCTTTACCGTGGGTGGCAGTGAGCAGGCGCAGGATCTGTTCAGCCTCTACGACGACACCATTTCACGCCTGTTAGACGGACTCGCACCATGAGTCTGTTCAGCAATCTGGAGTTATCCATTATTGCCCCGGCGTTTCTCGCCGGGTTGCTGGTGCTGACCACTCACATACCACTGGGCCGTCAGGTACTCAGCCGCGGTATTATTTTTCTCGATCTGGCCATTGCCCAGATTGCCGGACTCGGGGTCATCATTGCCTACAGTCTGGGTTGGGAAGCCGGTGGCTGGCAGGTACAGCTGATCGCCATGGCTGCCGCCTTGGCCGGTGCACTGTTGTTGTATGCCACCGAGACGCTGTGGGAAGACAATCAGGAAGCCATTATCGGCTGCGTGTTTGTACTCGCCGCCAGCGGCGGACTGCTGGTATTGAGCAGTAACCCACATGGTGGCGAAGCGTTAAAAGACCTGCTTGCCGGGCAGATTCTGTGGGTCACCTACAGCCAGCTGATCCCGGTGGCCATTATTTATGCGGCGGTACTGGCGCTGTGGTTCGGGCTTGGGGCTGGCCTGAGAGTTGGCCGTGGCAAACAACAGAGCCCGCTGCTGTTTTATTCCCTGTTTGCCATCAGTGTGACCACCTCGGTGCAGCTGGTTGGTGTCTATCTGGTATTTGCCAGCCTGATTATGCCGGCACTTGCCGTACAGAAAGTCCGCCAGCATCCGCTGCTGCGTGCTTACGTTACCGGGGCCTGTGCTTATGCCGCCGGGCTGATGCTGTCGGCGCTGTGGGATCTGCCGTCAGGAGCAACCATTGTCTGCACCATGGCACTGGTTTGTGGTCTCAGCGCTGCCGTGGCAAATGGTAAACTTAAGGCATCGCAGGATGCCGCTGTTCCACTGTAAAAAGCCGTTCCATTGTAAAAAGTTGCTCTGGCCGCCGGCAAACCATGCGGTGGCCTTGCTGGTTAGTCAAAACCAACCAAACATTCACTCAGACACCCCTCTTCCGCTTATGAATATCAAAGCCTTTGCCGAACAAACCGGGGTTTCTGCCCATACCCTGCGCTATTACGAAAAAATCGGCTTGTTGCAGGTACAGCGTAACCAGAGTGGCCACCGGGTATTCAGCAATAAAGATCTGGAATGGATCACCTTTATTCTGCGTCTTAAAGACACCGGTATGCCGCTGCAGCACATTATTGAATACGCAGAATTCCGCGCACAGGGCGACAGCACAATGGCTGAACGCCAGCAGTTACTGCAACAGCACCGCGATATTCTGCAGGCAAGAATTGCCCGCGAACTGGAGCATCTGCAGGTTCTGGATAACAAAATCGGTTATTACCGTCAGCTGACCGGCAAGGTCTGAAATCCGCTTGACTTAGAGTTAACTCAAAGCCCTAACCTGATTTCTCTTTAACTCACAGGAAGCAGGAATATGACCAGCGTACGCTTTGAACAGGGACTGAAAAAACTCAGCGAAATTGATGGTGAAGCCGGGCATAAGGTGATCGACAGCCTGCAGGATATTTGTCCGGATCTGGCGCGCTACACCATCGAATACCCTTTTGCGGATATCTACTCCCGTCCGGGGCTGGATCTTAAATCACGCGAAATAGCCACCGTTGCCGCGCTCACGGCGCTCGGTAACTGCCAGCCGCAATTGAAGGTGCACTTACAGGCCGCACTGAATGTTGGTTGCAGCGCCGATGAAATCAAAGAAGTGATTTTACAGATGTCGGTTTATGCCGGCTTTCCGGCGGCACTGAATGCCATGTTTGCATTTAAAGAAGTACTGCAGGAACGTGGCCTGGTGTAGTTTAGTGCCCCGCTTAGGAAAATAAACCGCCGTCAGCGTCCTGCCGACGGCGAATCCAATCAATCAACCGCGAACACTTTCCCGCTGCTGTTTTTTCACCTTTTTCAACGCCATCTGTTGTTTAACCGGCGACAGATAATCAATGAATAATTTGCCTTTTAAATGATCCATTTCGTGCTGTATGACAACCGCCAGAAAATCATCGCTTTCAATCGTGATGGCCTTACCATCACGATCCAGCGCCGACACCGTTACCGAGGTAAAACGCTCAACATCGGCATAATAGCCAGGCACCGATAAACAACCTTCCTGACCGGCTTCTTTATGTTCGCCACGGATAATTTCCGGATTAATCAGCACCAGCGGCTCATTACGTTCTTCAGAAAGATCAATCACCAGCAAGGCTTCACGACGGCCCACCTGAGTCGCGGCCAGACCAATGCCATCGTCAGTGGCGTACAGGGTGTCGAACATATCGTCGATCAGCGTCTGTACGCTGCGGATATCGGTTACCGGACGGGCAACTTCCCGCAGGCGGGGGTCAGGTGCTTGTAATACGGTTAAAACAGCCATAAAAAATAGGGGTTCCTGTCAGGTTTCAGCGGCCGTTAAGGCCAGCCATTGCGCGGATTGTATCCCGTAGATGGCATGATCCACTACCCGGCCATTAAGGTTTTCACTGTTGCGGATAATGCCTTCAAGGGTCATATGCAGACGTTCACATAATGCACGGCTCGGTTCATTCTCTGCGGCAGCCGATATCTGCACCTTATGCAGCTTCAGCCGATTAAAAGCATCATCAATAAGATAGCGGACCGCCGTTGTCATAATTCCCCGCCCCTGATATTCCTTGCTCAGCCAGTAGCCGATTTCTGCTTTACCAAGGTTTCGGCAAATGCTGTTGTAGCTGACATTGCCCACCACAACGCCCTGATACAACACCGCGCATGTCATCGATTTACCATCGGCATAATCATGCAGAGCACCACGGATAAAGCGCAGGAAAAATTCTTCCGAATCGGCGTGGGGCGGCCATGCAAGCCACTCTGAAAGCAAGCCACTCCGAAAGATAGTCACGCTCAGCCTCAACAATCGCCAGATAGCGGCTGGCGAACGACGGCTGAACCAGAGCCAGGCTGACTGACTCATTAATATCAAGCGTAAACATAATGATCCCCTGTACCTGTAATTCTGAACAGATCCTAAAAAGACGATCCCGGCTGCTGTAAAAATTCCAGCTCTTCTGCCGTCGATTCGCGCCCCAGCAAGGCATTGCGGTGCGGATAGCGGCCAAAGCGCGCAATAATATCGCGGTGGCGGTGTTCAAAGTTAAGGTTATCTTCCAGCCCCGGACGGGCAAACAGACGCAGCGCTTCATCGTGAATCCGCAGCGATTCGCTGTGCATATAAGGCATATACAGAAACAGGCATTCGCTCACCGCCAGACTGGCATCAGTGTCTGCCGCCACCGCTTCCTGTGCCAGCACCAGTGCTAACGGATCAGCGGCAAAGGCACGCCCGCTGTCGCGGTAGATATTGCGTGAAAACTGGTCGAGCACAATGATTTCAGCCAGCCGTCCGCGCGCACTGACACGCCAGTGATACAGCTCCCCGGCACAGGCAGCTGCGTGTACTGCGCCAAAGCGGCGCTCAATCTCCCGGTCCAGCTGCGGGTCTTTCACCCACCATTGTTTGGGGCTCAGTTCGCTGAACCAGAAGTCCAGTACGGTCTGTTCATTGATATTGTCTGTATCCATGATTTTTCTCCTGAATGTCCGGGCGGCTGGCGGACTCGCTCCTGGCTTTCACCCAGCCTCAAAGCAGACGGTGAAATCATCCTAATGCGGCGCAAAAACGCCTCAGATGCTCGTTTTTTGCACGAAAAACACGTATAGTCGCGCCCTTTCGTAAAACCCTTCTTCTATCAGGATTGACCCGTGATCTCCACCGCTAATATCACCATGCAGTTTGGTGCCAAGCCTCTGTTTGAAAACATCTCCGTCAAGTTTGGTGACGGTAATCGCTATGGCCTGATCGGCGCCAACGGCTGCGGTAAATCCACCTTTATGAAAATTCTGGACGGTTCTCTGGAGCCGACCGCCGGTAATGTCAGCATTACGCCGAACGAGCGTCTGGGCAAGCTGAGCCAGGATCAGTTCGCCTTTGAACAGTATCGCGTTATCGATACCGTGATGATGGGTAACAAAGAGCTGTGGGCCGTTAAGGAAGAGCGTGATGCGATTTACGCCAACCTGGAAGCGACTGAAGACGACTATATGCGTGCCGCCGAGCTGGAAGGTGAGTTCGCTGAGATGGGTGGCTACACCGCCGAATCCCGTGCCGGTGAGCTGCTGCTGGGCGCCGGTATCGCAACCGAACTGCATGAAGGTCCGATGAGCGAAGTGGCTCCGGGCTGGAAGCTGCGTGTATTGCTGGCGCAGGCGCTGTTCTCTAACCCGGACATCCTGCTGCTCGACGAACCGACCAACAACCTGGATATCAACACCATCCGCTGGCTGGAAGGTATCCTCAATGACATGAAGTGCACCATCATCATCATCTCGCACGACCGTCACTTCCTGAACTCCGTCTGTACCCATATGGCCGACATCGACTACGGCGATATCCGCATTTATCCGGGTACCTATGATGACTTTATGATTGCCTCCACCGCCGCGCGCGAACGTATGCAATCAGAAAACGCCAAGAAGAAAGCCCAGATTGCTGAACTGCAGCAGTTCGTATCGCGCTTCTCGGCCA
The DNA here is from genome assembly GCF_002335285.1 of Thalassolituus sp. UBA2009. Taxonomy (NCBI): domain Bacteria; kingdom Pseudomonadati; phylum Pseudomonadota; class Gammaproteobacteria; order Oceanospirillales; family Oceanospirillaceae; genus Thalassolituus; species Thalassolituus sp. UBA2009. The sequence goes on along the minus strand of NZ_DDCJ01000076.1, from coordinate 1,026 downwards.
ACGCCTCCAAAGCCAAGCAGGCCACCAGCCGTGCCAAGCAGATGGACAAGATCAAGCTGGACGACATCAAGCCGTCTACCCGTCAGAACCCGTTTATCCGCTTTACTCAGGAAAAGAAACTGCACCGTCTGGCGCTGGAAGTGGAAGGCCTGAGCCACGGTTATGAAGGCGATGAGCTGCTGTTCAAAAACACCAACCTGATGGTTGAAGCCGGCGAGAAGATTGCGGTTATCGGTGCTAACGGCGCGGGTAAAACCACCTTCCTCAAGTGTCTGGTGAGCGACCTGACACCGAAGTCCGGCACCATTAAGTGGGCGGAAAACGCGAACCTGGGTTACTACGCGCAGGATCACGAATACGAATTCGCCGAAAACATGGATCTGTTTGCCTGGATGGAACGCTGGAAGACCACCGAGCACGATGATCAGGCAGTACGTGCAACTCTGGGTCGTCTGCTGTTTAACCAGGACGACATCAAGAAATCAGTGAAAGTCTGTTCCGGTGGTGAAAAAGGCCGTCTGCTGTTCGGTAAGCTGATGATGCACAACCACAACGTGCTGATCATGGACGAACCGACCAACCACATGGACATGGAATCCATCGAATCGCTGAATGCGGCGCTGGAAATGTTCGAAGGTACGCTGATTTTCGTGTCCCACGACCGTGAATTCGTATCCTCGCTGGCGACCCGCATTATCGAAATCCGCGATCACGAGATCGTCGACTTCCACGGTACTTACGACGAGTACCTGAAGTCTCAGGGCGTGGAATAAGCGCCGGGTTTTATCATGTGATACGCTGCATCAGCTCTGATGCAGCGTCATCGGGCGTTCAGGAAATAACCGCTCTGGTGCTTTCCTGAATACTCCCGCCAGATGCAGTTATTCCCGACAGCCTTTGCGGGGCAAGCCCCTGCGCCCCAACTTGGGGATCTGTGTAGTGGTCTAATCAATCCGGACACCCGCTTAGGTGATAAAATCACAACCCAAGAGGTGTCTAATGAAAAAACAACGTCGTATTTTTACT
>NZ_DDCJ01000063.1:6784-10300 GCF_002335285.1 Thalassolituus sp. UBA2009 | reverse complement strand
GTATCCAGATAGACGTGCGGATTAATCAGCGAAATAAGCAGCGCCTGACCGGCGCTGCGCCAGTCACTTTCGGTACTGGCCGCTCCGGCGGCGACTAAGGCTCCGCCCTGATTTCCCCATGCCCGGATAAAAGCCTGCAGGGCCAGCCACAGCAAAAGGCCGACGGCAAACCAGGTAAATAATGGTACCAGTGCAGGTATCAGATCCTGCACGTAGTGCATAAAAAATACACCGGTAAAAATCAGTAACGTATCCAGACTGATACAGACGGCTGCGACCGCGCGCGGGTTTTCATTACGCAGGCATTTATTCAGTACCCAGGCATTCTGAGCGCCGATGGCAACAATTAAGCCCATGGTCACGGCAAAACCGGTAAGCATTGAAGTCAGGTAGATGGGTAGGTGTTCCACGATGGTTTCCCGAAAGCTTTTATAAAGTGATGGCGCGCACAATAAGCTTTTGCTTATTATCAGTCCAAGTAATAAATCTTATGAGATATAAGGTGCTCTTATGATGGATTATCGTGCTCTGGAAGCTCTGGTGGCCGTACTTGAATGCCGTGGTTTTGAGCGCGCAGCACAGCGGTTGAACGTCAGCCAGTCGGCGGTGAGTCAGCGTATCCGGCAGCTGGAATTCCGGCTGGGTCAGCCGGTATTGTTGCGCACCTCGCCACCAAGGCTGACCGATCTTGGCCAGCGCCTGACCAATCATCTGCAGCAGGTGCAGCAACTGGAGCAGGGACTGTTGCTGCCGCAGGAAAGCGCAGAATCGGTAAAAATCCGACTGGCGGTGAATGCCGATACGCTGGATACCTGGCTGGCAGCAGCATTATTGCGCTGCGATGATTATGTGCAGATGGATTTTGATTTTATTGTTGAGGATCAGGATGTCGGTCTTAAACGTATGCGTAACGGCGAGGTGATGGCCTGCATTTGTGCCACGGCGGCCCCGGTGAATGGCGGCCTGAGTCAACCGCTGGGGGTGATGCGTTATCGTGCACTGGCGAGTCCTGAGTTTATCCGCCGCCATCAGCTGAAGCGCAGCCAGAAAGCGATTGCACAGCTGCCCTGTCTGATTTTCAGCGGTGACGACCGTTTGCAGCATCGTTTCCTGCAGAGTGTTTCACCGGAGCAGGCCGAGCCGCAGCGTACACATCAGTGTCCGTCATCCGGTGGTTTTGTGCGTATGGCGCTGGCCGGAATAGGCTACGGTATGATTCCGCAGGTACAGGTGGCGGAGCATATTAAGTCGGGCGAATTACGCGATGTGGTGCCGGGCTATCATCTGGATGTGCCTCTGTACTGGCATTACTGGCAGACTGAAAGCTTATTGCTGAAAAGCTTACGCAGTGCAGTGGTGGCGGAGGCGAAAAAGATTTTGCTGCCAGCTGGAAAATAAGACGAGGTGTTCCCAATGGGTACACTTCAATCCATTTTTTTTAGCCTTAATATCTCTGCCTGTAATTTTTTAATCTGTTGCTGCATCTGCATTACTTGATGCTTTTCCTGAACTACCTGCAGAACGTTGGCTTGTTGCTCCGAAGTGAGTTCCCGGAATAACTTCAGTAGTTTCTGAATGCTGCTATCGGACGTGGTGGCATAGGTGTCACCGGATTCATTTATGAATGCGGGAGATGCTGAGGGGTGCTTATCTGTCCGTCCCCATATCAGCCAATCCAGAGACAGGTTTTTCTGAATAGCCAGATCTACGCATATTGCGTATGGTATATGATTGCGGGATTTCCATGAGCTTATCGTCTGTGCGCTGGTGTTCAGAGCCTTGGATAGTTCAGCATCAGAGCTTGCAGAGAATACACTTTTCAGACGAATCAGAATATCACTGGAACTTGGTGTATGCATTCTGTTTATTTCTTTGCTTGACATATTCATTTTGAGTATTAATTATACCTATACTAAAGAGCAGTCTATAGGAATGATGGCGTGCCAGCTATGACGGAACATAAGCGCACTTCTGGTAAAAGCAGAAAGCAGCGAATGGCATTCAGAGCCGTTCAGGCTGAGCTGGTGGCACGGGACAGTAGTTTTCGGCAATTCGCACTGGAGCATGGGTATGAGCCGCGCACGGTTACTCAGGTTTTAGCTCGTTGGGCCGGTAGGAATGATATGCCACGGGGAATCCTTAGTTTTCGCATACTCTTTGATCTGAGTGAAGCCATTGGCCGGGAAATCATTCCAGGAATTTCAAAAGAAATGGTAAATAAAAATACCAAGGATGGCCGACATGGATAATCAGCAGTTTTTCAGTTTCTTACAATCACGCATCAGTAATCAGGGGCAGACCCTTCTTTTTTCTCTGGCAGAGCAAAATAATATTCACCCGCAGAATATTTTGCAGCATTTATTTATTGCCAAAGAACCTGGAGCTGTCAGTGTCATTGAGTATCGGATGCTTTCAACGCTGGGACATGAATTACGGACACCTCTGAATGCTATTATTGGCCTGGGACAATTGTTACTTGACGAAACAATGACGATCTCGCAAAGAGATTCTATCGAGACCATTTTGCAGGCAGGCCAGCATATGCTGGCAATTACTAATCGGCTGCTTTCAGCATCTTCTGAAAAAGCAATGCCAGAGAATTTTATTTTGGCGTCTGAGTTGGAATTCTGCATAAAAATTCTGTTACCAACTGCTCAGGCTAAAGAGATTACGCTTGAAGTGCTGCCGGGAGATAACATTGTATTGCATCAGTTGCGGGAGAGCTTAAGACAGGTGCTGCTTAACTTGCTATCCAATGCAATAAAATATAACCGCATTGGTGGGAGTGTAACGATCAGTACTCAATTGTTTAAAGAGCAGGCCGTTATCCGAATTAAAGATAGTGGTTACGGAATATCGGATGCTGATATCGCGCGCCTCTTTAGACCCTTTGTACGGTTGGAGTCCACGGCGGAATTGGCGGAAGGGAAGGGCTTTGGCTTGAGTATTTCGCGGGAACTTCTGGTGCGAATGGGGGGTAGTATTGATGTGCAAAGCATTCCAGATTGCGGCAGTACCTTTATTGTGATGCTGCCATTGAACTTTGGCAGATGATTCGCTGCATAAATAACCCTTGTATTGTTATTTATGCAGCATGTTTTTTAACGCTGCAGTCGGCTGACACCAAACATCACCAGCGCCATACCGGCGGCGGTCAGCCAGCCGAAGGGTTCGCCAAGAAAAATAATCGCCATCAGCGTGGTGGCCACCGGGCCTATAGTACCGCTGACGCTGGTTTTCGCCGGGCCGATGCGTTTAATCGCTTCGCTGACTAAAAACGAAGGTAACACGGTGGCGAATATGGCCAGCACAATGGTGCCCAACCAGCGGGTGCTGTCCATTTCCGGCAGGCTGACGCCATAGCTGATGCCGTAATGCAGCATGGTGGCCAGCGCTGCCGATCCCATCGCAATACTGGTAAACAGCAGGCTGCCCATATTGCCGATGGCGTTTTTGCTGAACAGAATATACAGCGAGAACGACAGGGCGCTGGCGAGTATCAGCAATGTACCTTTG
>NZ_DDCJ01000063.1:0-6520 GCF_002335285.1 Thalassolituus sp. UBA2009 | reverse complement strand
AACGTAGGTCAGAATCAGCGCAACGATATGATGGCGCTGAAAGGTCTGACCAAAAAATAACGCGCCGAGAATAATCACCAGCGTCGGATAGGCGTACAGCATCAGCCGCTCAAGCTGGGCGCTGACATATTCGAGCCCGCGCAAATCCAGATAAGACGCCAGCCAGTAGCCGAGCAGGCCAGTGCCGGCGGCTTTTAACAGCTGCAGTGCAGTCGGTTTTACCGGCAGACGCCTCCAGGCCAGCCAGCCGACAACAACATAGACCGGCATCGCCAGCATCATACGCAGCCACATTAATGGCAGCGCGGTCATGCCCAGGTCGTACAGCCATTTGATGATGATGGGCTTGGTAGAAAACAGAAATGCAGCGCACAGTGCCAGCATCAGGCCGAAGCGGGCTGGGGTTGTGTCTGTGTCGGTTGTTGATGCCGGTATGGGTGTGGCGGGCTCGGTGGCAGCCATGGTTCTCTCCCTGATGGTAAAAGAGGCTGCGGTCTGGGTCGGCTGGCTTGTATAAGGGGGCTTCCCGGCGACGGAGATCCGCAGCCGGTGGGTAAATCAGTTTAAAATCAGACTGTTAACCCGACGGCCGCGCAGGCAGATAGCCACCACTGTTTACCCTTGCTCAGGGATACAGAGACGGCGTGCAGATGTTTGTGCATCTGTTGGCTGCGGAAAGCGTAGCGGGTTGTTGTCATGATAAATTCCGGTCAGTTCCGGTAACTCTTTGTAAGCTGTCAGACTAACAGAGAAAAATGGCTGCTGGAAAGCGCCTTTTGATTTTACCCGGATAGCCTCTTCTGGTATTCTGCCCCCCCATCTTGAGCGAAGGTTCTGTGCCTTCCGTTTTGTATCCATTTCTGTCTCGCGGACCTTCTATGACACGATTTATCTTCGTCACAGGTGGTGTTGTTTCTTCATTGGGGAAAGGCATCGCTTCTGCATCTCTGGCTGCCATTTTGGAAGCCCGTGGCCTTAAGGTCACCATGCTCAAGCTGGACCCGTACATTAACGTCGATCCGGGCACTATGAGCCCGTTCCAGCACGGCGAAGTCTTCGTAACCAACGATGGTGCGGAAACTGACCTCGATCTGGGCCACTACGAACGTTTTATCCGTACCACCATGTCCCGCCGCAATAACTTCACCACCGGTCGTATTTACACCGATGTGCTGGCGAAAGAGCGTCGCGGTGATTATCTGGGCGGTACCGTGCAGGTGATTCCGCACATCACTGACGAAATCAAACGCCGTGTACTCGAAGGCGCTGAAGGTTCTGATGTGGCGCTGGTGGAAATCGGTGGCACCGTTGGTGATATCGAATCCCAGCCATTCCTTGAAGCTGTGCGTCAGATGAAAGTCGAGCTGGGCTCCAAGCGCGCTCTGTCACTGCACCTGACTCTGGTTCCGTACATCGCTACCGCGGGCGAGACGAAAACCAAGCCGACTCAGCATTCTGTTAAAGAAATGCGCACCATCGGTCTGCAGCCGGATGTACTGATCTGCCGCTCCGACCATAAGATCGACGCCTCTGCGCTGCGCAAGATTGCACTGTTCACCAACGTTGAAGAGCGTGCCGTAATTCCGCTGGAAGACGCCGATACCATCTACAAGATCCCACGCATGCTGCACGATGCCGGCCTGGATGATCTGATTGTTGAGAAGTTTGATCTGACCTGTCGCGAAGCAGACCTGTCCGAGTGGGATGTTGTGGCTGATGCCAAACTGAATCCGGAAAAAACCGTCACCATCGCCATGGTCGGTAAGTACATGGATCTGCTGGATGCCTATAAGTCATTGATCGAAGCAATCGATCACGCCGGTATCCACCACAAGGCCAAAGTAAACATCCGTTATATCGATGCCGAAGACGTTGAGCGTAAAGGCGTTGATGTTCTGGCAGGCGTTGATGCGATTCTGGTGCCGGGTGGTTTCGGTAACCGTGGCGTTGAAGGCAAAATCCGCACGGTTCAGTACGCCCGTGAAAACAAAATCCCATACCTGGGTATCTGTCTGGGTATGCAGGTGGCGGTTATTGAATTCGCCCGTAACGTGGTCGGCTGGGACGATGCACAGTCAACCGAATTCAGCAACGATACCAAGCATCCGGTGGTTGGCCTGATCACTGAATGGCAGGACGCTTCCGGTAATGTTGAAACCCGCAGCGAAGATTCTGACCTCGGCGGCACCATGCGTCTGGGCGGTCAGGAATGTGTGCTGACTCCGGAAACAACCACCGCCAAAGCCTACGGTAAAGAACTGATTGTTGAGCGCCACCGTCACCGTTACGAAGTGAACTCTTCACTGGTGCCGGAACTGGAAAAAGCCGGTCTGCGTATTGCCGGACGTTCGGTCGATGGCGAGCTGGTCGAAGTTGTGGAAGTACCGGATCACCCATGGTTTGTGGGTTGTCAGTTCCACCCAGAATTTACCTCGACTCCGCGTGATGGACACGGCCTGTTTTCGGCCTTTATCGCCGCGGCGTTTGATTACAAAGATTCCCATTAATTAAAAAATAGAAAGCCTCTGTTTTCTGGAGACAACCAACTATGGCAAAGATTGTTGATATCAAAGCACGTGAAGTGCTGGACTCCCGCGGTAACCCGACCATTGAAGCGGACGTTATCCTGGAAGGCGGTTTTTTCGGTACAGCCTGTGCACCAAGCGGCGCTTCTACCGGTACCCGCGAAGCACTGGAACTGCGTGATGGCGACAAAAGCCGTTACTTGGGCAAAGGCGTACTGAAAGCCGTTGCCAACGTAAACAACACCATCAAGCCTGCTCTGGTTGGTATGGATGCTCTGGACCAGCGTGCGCTGGACAACAAGATGCTGGAGCTGGACGGTACTGACAACAAGTCTGTACTGGGCGCCAACGCCATTCTGGCGGTTTCTCTGGCGGCTGCCAAAGCGGCTGCTGCGGCCAAAGGTGTTGAACTGTACGTTCACATTGCCGATATCAACGGTACTCCGGGCGTTTACTCTATGCCGGTACCGATGATGAACATCATCAACGGTGGTGAGCACGCGGATAATAACGTCGACATTCAGGAATTTATGGTGCAGCCGGTTGGCGCGCCGTCTTTCGCCGAAGCGCTGCGTTGTGGTGCCGAAATCTTCCACGCGCTGAAAAAAGTACTGTCTTCTCAGGGCCTGAACACCGCCGTGGGTGACGAAGGTGGTTTCGCACCAAACCTGGCCTCTAACGCCGATGCACTGGCTGCGATTAAAGAAGCCGTTTCTGCTGCGGGCTACGAGCTGGGCAACAACGTGACTCTGGCTCTGGACTGTGCGTCTTCTGAATTCTACAAAGACGGCAAGTACGATCTGAAAGGCGAAGGTAAAGTCTTCACCTCTGAAGGTTTCTCTGACTACCTGGCTGAACTGTGCGATCAGTACCCGATCGTTTCTATCGAAGACGGTCAGGACGAATCTGACTGGGCTGGCTGGAAATATCAGACTGAAAAACTGGGTGCCAAAGTACAGCTGGTCGGTGACGATCTGTTCGTAACCAACACCAAGATTCTGGCTGAAGGTATTGAGAAGGGCATTGGTAATTCCATCCTGATCAAGTTCAACCAGATCGGTTCTCTGTCTGAAACTCTGGACGCCATCAAAATGGCGAAAGACGCAGGCTACACCGCTGTGATCTCTCACCGTTCCGGTGAAACCGAAGACAGCACCATCGCCGATCTGGCGGTAGGTACTGCGGCGGGTCAGATCAAGACCGGTTCCCTGTGCCGTTCAGACCGTGTGTCCAAGTACAACCGTCTGCTGCGTATCGAAGAGCAACTGGGTGCCAAAGCACCGTACAAAGGTCGCTCTGAGATCAAAGGTCAGTAATACTGGCTGAACACAAAAAACGGGCTTAATTGCCCGTTTTTTGTTAATGAAGAGCCATACGACGACACCATGAGCGATGCTACCCTGACCGGGAAACGGATATGTCAGACAAACTTATGCCTCATTTTCGCCTGCTGATCTGGCTTGTGCTGCCGGTACTGCTGTTGCTGGTGCTGCAATACCGCATCTGGCTGGATGACAGCGGTGTGGTTGCCAGCCGCCAGTTGCAGCAGCGTATTGCTTTGCTGCGCGAGGATAACGAGGTGCAGCAAAGTGAAAATGACGCTCTGTTGGCTGAAGTTGAAGATCTGCGCCACGGCCAGACGCTGCTGGAAGAAAAAGCCCGCGAAGATCTCGGTCTGGTGCGCGATGGCGAAACCTTTATCCTTTTTGTAGACCCTCCTGCCGGCAAACAATAATGACCACTGCGCGTTACTTTCCTATTTTGCCCGCCGCCGGTGTTGGCAGCCGTATGCAGGCCGACCGACCGAAGCAGTACCTGCCGATTCAGGGACGCTTTCTGCTGGATTACACTCTGGATGCGATTCTCAGTTACCCCGCATTTGAGCAGGCGGTGCTGGTGTTATCGGCCGATGATCCTTACTGGCCGGACAGTGAATACGCCAGTGACGAGCGTATTATCCGTGCTGCCGGTGGCCGTGAGCGCTGCGATTCGGTACTGAACGGTCTGGCCGCACTGCAGGGCATTGCAACAGAGCAGGACTGGGTGGTGGTGCATGATATCGCCCGGCCCTGCCTGCGCCATGGCGATCTGGACAAGCTGCTGAGCGAGTTGGCCGACCCCGGCGCCATTCTGGCTGCGCCAACCCGCGACACCATGAAGCGCGGGGTGCTGCGTGACGGCAAAGTCGTGATTGAGCATACCGTTGAGCGTGAGCAGCTGTGGCATGCATTAACGCCGCAGGTATTCCGTTATGGTCAGCTGCAGCAGGCGTTAACCGCCTGTCTGGCACAGGGTCTGACGGTCACTGATGAAGCATCCGCGATGGAGCAGCAGGGTTATCAGCCATTGCTGGTGGCTGGCCGCTCCGACAATATTAAAGTGACGCGGCGCGAAGATCTGGCGCTGGCGGAACTGTTTTTATCCACCTCTTTATCTCCACATTTCTGAACGAGAGTTGTTATGCGCATTGGTCATGGCTTCGATGTACATGCTTTTGAAGATGGCGATTTTATTACTCTGGGCGGTGTGCAGATTCCGCACAGCCACGGCCTGAAAGCCCATTCCGATGGTGACGTGGCTTTGCATGCGCTGGCCGATGCCCTGCTGGGTGCGGCGGCGCTGGGCGATATTGGCCAGCATTTTCCCGATACCGATGATGCCTGGGCCGGAGCCGACAGCCGTGTGCTGCTGCGCCATGTGGTCGGTCTGATCCGCGATAAAGGCTATCAGGTGGGTAACGTGGATATCACCATCATTGCTCAGGCGCCGAAGATGGCACCGCATATTCAGACCATGCGCGAGTGCATTGCCGCCGATCTGAACGTGCGTCTGGATGATGTGAACGTCAAAGCCACCACCACCGAAAAGCTAGGGTATGTGGGGCGTAAAGAAGGTATTGCCGTACACGCGGTGGCTTTACTGATCACTGCCGCCCGCTGATTTAAATTTTAACGCTGAAAAACGAGAGCCCTTTTGACAACAACACTCCTGCCTGACTGGCCCAACGCTTATCCGCACACCGGTGCCAGCGCCCTGTTGAAACAACAGAATGACGATTTCTGCGTGGAAGAAATTCCGCTGGCGCTGCCCTGTGGTGAAGGCGAGCACGTCTGGCTGCATATTGAGAAGAACGGGGCCAACACCGCCTGGATTGCCAAACGTCTGGCAGCCCATGCGGGAGTTAAGGAAATGGATGTCGGCTACGCTGGCCTGAAAGACCGCAACGCCATAACCCGCCAGTGGTTCAGTATTTATCTGCCAAGGGTCGAAGCGCCGGATTTCAGTGCTCTGAATGATGCCGAAATGACGGTACTGAGTCAGAGCCGCCATTCTAAAAAGCTGCGCCGTGGCGATCTGCTCGGTAACCGCTTTACCATCCGTCTGCGTCAGGTGCAGGGTGAGCGCGCGCTGATTGAAAGCAATCTGGAGCAGATCAAAACACTGGGCGTGCCTAATTATTTTGGTGAGCAGCGCTTTGGTCATGGTGGCGGCAATATTGAATCCGGCCGCGCCATGCTGGCCGGTGAAATCCGTGTGCGTAATCCGGGCAAGAAAAGCATTTATCTGTCCGCCATCCGTTCGCTGATTTTCAACAATGTGCTGGCCGAACGTATCCGTGCCGGACTCTGGGGGCAAACGCTGGCCGGTGATATCGCCGACGACAGCGGCTTAAGCACCGGACCGTTATGGGGCCGGGGCCGCCTGAACAGCACAGATGATGCCTTAGCGCTGGAAAGCCGCGTCGCGGCGGAGCAGCCAGAACTGTGCGATGGTATGGAGCATGCCGGTCTTAAGCAGGAGCGCCGTGCTCTGGCCGCATTGCCTGCCAATCTCAGCTGGCAGTGGCAGGAAGACGCCGGAACGACCGATTTAGTGCTCACCTTTTCACTGGCCGCCGGGTATTATGCGACCTCCGTAATCCGTGAACTGATGCAGGTACAGGCATTAGGGCCTGTTGCCACTAATTGAATCGAGCCTGCTGAGAGCAGGTTTTT
>NZ_DDCJ01000014.1:1917-4371 GCF_002335285.1 Thalassolituus sp. UBA2009 | reverse complement strand
TGAGTACTTTCAGGTATTCCTGCCGGACACCGGCCGTGACGGTGTAAATGTTGGCACGGTTGAGCAAGGTGAAACCGACCCGACCCGTGAAGCACTGGTTGAGCGCTATGGCCTGCAAAACAGCGAAGGCATTCAGAAAAAACTGGCTCAGTTTAACCGTGATAAACACGTTAAGAACACCGAAGCCATGCTCAGCGAAAAAGACAGCGAAGCCAGTCAGGCCTGCGGCAGCACCATCAAGACCCGTATTGACTGGACCAGCGTGAATGACGGCCTGCTGAAAGATGTCAGCATTGGCGCTTACTGCTCACAGGTTGCCGGCGAAATGGCCCGTATCTGTCAGTATCACCCACAGTTCAAGGCCGATCTGGCGGCACTGCAGACGGTGCAATGCAAGTTTGGTGAGGTTCTGAAGCTGCGCCGTCAGGGCAACGAAATAACCTTTATGACGGCAAAAGACGCCGCCAACCAGTCTGATTTTGTTAACGCCTACCTGCGTAATTTCTGACTACCGCCATCGTACTTCCGGCCCGCTAACGGGCCGGAACCACGTTAACCGACGGTTTCTTCGTCGGCCTCCAGCCAGCTCGGACGCGGAATAAACTGCTGTTGCAGCTGATTCATCGCCTCGCGGTACTCTTCGGTCAGATAGGGCCGCTCCAGCGTAAACACCTGATAAATACCGCCGCGTAACAGCTCCGGCGAAATCGCATCAACGTCAGCATTGAGCAGATTGCAGCGCAGGAAAGAAAACCAGGACGTCACCACAATCCAGGTATTCAGCGCCAGACTGGCGATGTCAGCTTCGCTGATGCGGATAATGCCAGCCTCGGCCAGCCCACGGAAAATCTGCTGCACCCGTTGCAGACACAGGCGGAAAAACGCGCGGTAACGGGCATGCAGTTCAGCGTCTGCCAGTAACAGATGTTCCATATCGCGGTGCATAAAGCGGTAGTCCCACAAACCGGTAAAGATGTCCTGCAGATAACGCAGTTTATCCAGTGGTTGCAGCGCGCGTTCTTCCGGCACCTGCAGAATATCCAGCACCCGGCTTTCATAGCGCTCAAACAGGGCAAAGATAATCGCCTGCTTATTCTTGAAGTGGTAATACAGATTGCCCGGCGAAATCGCCAGATGGGCGGCAATATGATTGGTTGTTACCTTGCGCTCACCCTGCTCATTAAAGAGCTGCAGGCTGGCGTCGAGAATTCGTTCTTTAGTACTCATGCCGTTTCCGCTGTCGCTGCCCGTATTACTGATAAAACGCCGGGCGTCATGTTGTCAGGCGCAGGCTCACACAGATTGGCCGCAAATGCCATGCGCAGAAGGTTGATCTTCGCCATCATTCTTTTACAGTGTTGACCTTTTAGAGTAATGACTCTAATAATACCAACCGACGAAAGCAAACCAATAATAACTATCCCGCAGGAGCCCAGTATGGTCGCGACGGTTACCAGTCTCCACTCTCCCAATGAAGAGCTCGAGCGCATGCACAGCCTGTTCAAACAACAGCAACAGGCGTTCCGTAATAACCCGATGCCGTCCGCCGACGAGCGCATTGCCGATCTGAAGCGTCTGAAGGCTGCCATCCTGAAGTATCAGGATGAACTGGCTGCTGCGGTGAACCAGGATTTCAGCTGCCGTTCAACCGACGAAACCATGATCGCCGAGATCATGACCAGCGTTGAAGGCATCAACTACGCCTGCAAACGTCTGCGCGGCTGGATGAAACCGTCCAAGCGCCACGTCAGCATGCTGTTTGCGCCGTCACACAACCATGTGATGTACCAGCCACTGGGCGTGATTGGCATTATGGTGCCGTGGAATTACCCGATTCAGCTGGCACTGCTGCCGCTGATGACCGCATTGGCCGCCGGTAACCGCGCCATGATCAAGATGTCTGAGTTCACGCCGGTAACCAACAAGGTGCTGAAGAAGCTGCTGGCGGAAGTATTCAACGAGAATCAGGTAGCCCTGATCGAAGGTGAAGTGGAAGTATCCTCCGCCTTTGCCGAAATTCCCTGGGATCATCTGGTGTTCACCGGCTCAACCGCCGTTGGCCGCATCGTCATGTCCGCCGCAGCGAAAAACCTGACGCCGGTTACCCTGGAGCTGGGCGGTAAATCACCGGCCATTATCGCGCCGGGTGCCAGCATGAAAGACGCCGTTGAGCGCATCTGTTTCGGCAAATCCCTGAATGCCGGTCAGACCTGTATCGCCCCGGATTACGTGCTGCTGCCTGCCGGTAAAGAGCAGGAGTTTATCGACACCTATCAGGCCACTTTCGCCCGTATGTATCCGACCATCCGCGACAACAACGATTACACCGCGGTGGTGAACGAACGTCAGCACCAGCGCCTGCAGGCCTGGGTCGCCGATGCGAAAGAGAAAGGCGCCAAAATCACCGTGGTGAATCCGGCCAACGAAGACTTCAGCGGCACCCGCAAGATGCCA
>NZ_DDCJ01000014.1:0-1667 GCF_002335285.1 Thalassolituus sp. UBA2009 | reverse complement strand
CTGTTTGGCCCGGTGATGCCGGTGGTGCCTTACCGCTCGCTGGACGATGCCATCGACTACGTTAACGACCGCGACCGCCCGCTGGCGCTGTACTTCTTCAGCTACGACAAAACACAGCAGAAGAAAGTGCTGGAGCGCACCCACGCCGGTGGTGTCACCATCAACGATACGCTGATGCACATCGCGCAGGATGATATGCCATTCGGTGGTGTCGGCCCGTCCGGAATGGGTCATTACCACGGCAAAGAAGGTTTTATCGCCCTGTCGAAAGCCAAAGCGGTACACCGTAAAGGCCGCTTCAACAGCGGACAGTTTATCTACCCACCGTACGGCGGCGCGATTCAGGGCCTGATCCGCAAGCTGTTTATCCGCTGAGGAGGCGTTTTATGTTCAACACCTCCCGTCGTGGATTTTTACAACTCAGTGCCAGCTCCGCTGCGGCACTGACCGTGGGCGCCTCGCTGGCCGGTCTGACCGGCTGCAGCAAGGTGCCTGCCGCCGAAGGCTACAAGCTGTTGCGCGCCGGCGATATCGAATTTCTCAGCGCGCTGGCGCCGGTGATTCTGAATAAAAGCTATCCCGGCACACTGGCCGCCGACGCTCCGGTGCGCCTGACCAAAGCGCTGGATACCCTGATCGGCACCCTCGAAGACTATTCCAGAAGCCAGCTGATACAGCTGCTGGACGTCATGCAGGTTGCTCCGATCCGTGCCGCCATGGGCGCACAATGGGGCAGCTGGAGTGAGGCCAGCGCCGGGCAGATTGAAGCCTTTTTACAGGATTGGAAAACCAGCAGCATCCAGCTGAAGCGCATGGGCTATGGCTCGCTGTGTAAGCTTCTGACCATGTGCTGGTACTCTCAGCCAGAGACCTTTGTCAGCAGCGGCTACCCGGGCGCGCCAAAGAAAATCCCGGCCTGATAACACAGAATAAAAAGAGACAAGGCAATGCAGAATAATAATCAACGCCAGCCCGATATCCCGGTGGTTGCCGGTATTCCCGATCCCATTCTTGACGGTATCGCCAACGGCTGGAACGTACGTGAATCGACCGAAGTGGCTGACGGCAGCGTCATCGAAGCCGACGTCATCATTATCGGTACCGGCGCCGGTGGCGGCACCACCGCAGAGATTCTGGCCAGGGACGGACTGAAAGTGCTGATGCTGGAAGAAGGCCCGCTGAAAAGCACCAACGATTTCCGCATGGACGAGCGTGAAGCCTACCGCGACCTGTATCAGGAAAGCGCCGGACGCATGAGCAAAGACGGCGCGATGTCGATCCTGCAGGGTCGCTGCGTTGGCGGCACCACCGTGATCAACTGGACCTCCAGCTTCCGCACCCCGGAACCGACCCTCGACTACTGGCAGCAGGAGTTTGGCGTTGAAGGTTTCAGCCGCGCTGAAATGGACCCCTGGTTCGAGAAGATGGAACAGCGCCTGAACGTTGCTCCGTGGCAGGTACCGCCGAATGAAAACAACTCGGTACTGGCCCGCGGCGCCACTCAGCTGGGTATCGACTGGCATGTAATTCCGCGTAACGTATCCGGCTGCTGGAACCTCGGTTACTGCGGTACCGGCTGTCCGACCAACGCCAAGCAATCCATGCTGGTAACCACTATTCCAGCAGCGCTGGATAACCATTCGGAGCTGGTGTACAGCGCCCGTGCC
>NZ_DDCJ01000153.1:31939-36434 GCF_002335285.1 Thalassolituus sp. UBA2009 | reverse complement strand
CTGCTTGAATTCCATCCAGATATCCGGGCGCAGACCGTTGCCGATAATCACGCGGATATTATGCTGCTGGTCTTTGTCTGAGGGCGCTGTATTCAGCAGATAACGGCACAATTCGCCGATATAGCAAAAGCCGGTGGCTCCATATTCGCGGATTTCATCCCAGAAACGCGAGACACTGAATTTGCGTGAAATCGCAATGCAGGCACCAGCGCCCAATACCGCAGCCATCGATACGGTAAGCGCATTATTATGGTAAAGCGGCAGGCTGACATAGAGCACATCGTCCTTACGTAATTTCATCGATGCCAGGCCCATGCCCGCCATCGATTTAAACCAGCGGTAATGACTCATCACCGAGGCTTTTGGCAGACCGGTGGTGCCGGAAGTAAAAATGTAATAGCAGGGCTGATGCATTTTTACCTGTTGTGTGCTGGCCGGATTATTTTGCTCCTGTGAGGCGATGACCTGCTCCAGGTTCTGATAATGCCCCGGACATTCGTGCTGACTGTCAGCACCATCCTGCCAGAAATATAATTGCATTTTTAATGCAGCAGGCAGGGCATGTTCTACCGTTGCCATATTGCCCAGCATTTCTTCACCAACAACCAGCAATTTTGGTTTTACCAGATTAATGCTGTGTTCCAGAACTTCACCGCGCTGGGAGGTATTAAACATACTGGCAATGGCACCGAGTTTTACCGTAGCCAGTACGGCCAGCAGGGTTTCCGGGCGGTTTTCCAGCATAACGCCTACGGTATCACCATGGCTGATGCCCTGACTGGCAAAATAGTGGGCCAGCTGATTCACTTTTTCGTTCAGCTGACGGTAGCTGATGCGCTGCTGCTGATAACGGATGGCGATATGATCCGGCTGGCGGGCGGCGTGTTGCTCCAGCAATAAACCAATGGATTTGTTTTTTTCCGGCTTGGTGGTTACCAGGGCGAGTACGCCTTTCAGGGTAACGCCGATATCCGGCAATCCGCTGATGGCGCTGCGGATAATATTAACCAGACTGACAGTGCGCGGCTTCAGTGGCGGCTGGCTCATGCCTTCGGCGGGCAGGCGGGTAGTCGCTGAACGATTCATGAATCTGACCTTGGTGATGTATTTATAGTTATGAAATTGAGAATGACATAAATCCTGTTGGCCGGGCCACAGGATTTATGTCAGGTTTTATCTAGGGCACCTCTGAATAGTGTGCAAATCAGCGCAATTCGGCTGAGCTTTTACCCAATAAACGGCGGGCAATAATCAGTTGCTGAATTTGCTGTGTGCCTTCAAAAATATCGAGAATTTTTGAATCCCGCGCCCATTTCTCCAGTAATTCATCTTCGCTGTAACCAAGAGAACCGAGCAGCTCGACACAGCCTAAGGTAATGGCGTTGGCACTGCGCCCGGCTTTGGCTTTTGACATCGACGCTTCTTTCGAATTGGGCATGCCGTTATCGGCCATCCACGCGGCTTTTAAAGTCAGCAGACGTGCGGCTTCCCAGTCGGCTTCGTAGCGGTACAGTTGCGCTTCGATCTGGCTGCTGTTTTTAATGCTGGTGCGGTAGCCGGCGCTGATGCCGTACTCTTTCAGCAGCTCGCGGGTGCGGTCGAGGGCGGCTTTAGCCACGCCGACGGCCATAGCGGCAACCACCGGGCGGGTGTTGTCGAAGGTTTGCATGACACCGGCAAAGCCCTGATCGACATTAATTTCCGGTGAACCCAGCAGGTTGGCCGCAGGCACACGGCAATCGGTAAAGGTAATGGCGGCGGTGTCGGAAGCTTTAATGCCGAGTTTCTTTTCCAGGCGCACCACTTCCATGCCCGGGGTGCCTTTTTCCACCACAAAGGATTTAATTGCCGCGCGGCCGATATTACGGTCGAGGCTGGCCCAGACCACCACGGCTTCGGCACGCTCACCGGAGGTGACGTAAATCTTTTCGCCGTTCAGCACATAATGATCGCCGTCTTTGATGGCGGTGGTGCGGATGGCAGCCGAATCAGAACCGCAGCCCGGTTCGGTAATCGCCATGGCGGCCCATTTTTTGCCGAAACGGGCCAGCTGTTCGTCATTGGCCACTGCGGCAATCGCGGCGTTACCCAATCCCTGGCGTGGCAGGGTTAATGACAGGCCAACATCACCCCAGCACAGTTCCTGCAGCCCCAGTACCGTGGTCATATTGGTGCTGTTAACGATGCCGTCGGCTTTTTTCTTATCCTGTTTGAGTTTTCCGGCACCAGCGCCTTCGCCCAGGGTGCCGTCGTTCATGCCATCCATAATAGCGGCCAGCATATCCAGCTCGACCGGATAAGCGTGTTCGGCGCGGTCATATTTACGCGAGATCGGGCGGAAGACATTTTCGGCAACCTGACGGGCCTGATTGACCAGCGGGCGGAATTTCTTCGGGATTTCGAGATTCATCATGTGCTGTTCTCCTTACAGGTGCAGACCGCTGTTAACACAACCCAGAATGCGCAGGTCGCGGTACCAGCGCTCAGCCGGATGTTCTTTGGTAAAGCCGTGGCCGCCGAGCAGTTGCACGGCATTGGTGCCGATTTCCATGGCCTTGTCGGCACACAGAACGTGGGCCAGATAGGCTTCGCGGTGGAATGGCTGACCCTGTTCGGCCAGTGCGGCCGCACGCCAGGTAAGCAGGCGCATGGATTCCAGTTCGATGGCGATATTGGCGATCATAAAGGCCACTGACTGACGGTGACTGATGGGCTCGCCGAAGGCTTCACGCTCGTTGCAGTAAGGAATCAGGTAATCCAGTGCCGCCTGACAGGTGCCAATGGCCAGGGCGCACCAGTGCAACTGGCCAAGATCGACAAAGGCGCGGTAATCGAAATCACTGTCTTCACCACCCAGCAGGGCATCGACATTTACCTGCACTTTATCCAGTGTCAGGGTGCCGGTGGCGGCGGCGCGCAGACCCATCGCCGGGCTGCGGGTAAAGTTCAGGCCATGGCTGTCGCCGGGCACAATAAAGAGTTGTGGTTTGCCATTCAGCAGTGCGGCAACCAGATACAGATCGGCGTTACCGGCAAAAGGCACCAGAGTTTTCACGCCATTCAGCACATAGCCCTGCTTATTGCTTTTTGCGCTGCAGGTCAGCTTATCGGGGGCGAACAGTGGATGCGGTTCCTGCAGGGCAATGGCGGCGGTTACCGGTTGCTCGGCCAGCCACAGTGGCAACCAGCGTTGCTGTTGTTGCTGTGTGCCCCAGCGAACCAGTGCGTTGGCCACACCTACGGGGGCGAGGGCAGCATAGGCCAGGGTGAAATCTCCCCAGGCCAGTTCTTCGGCAATGATGGCGCTGGTGGTCGGGCTGTAGCTTTGTGCCGCACCACCCAGGGATTCGGGCACCGAGAACAGATTCAGACCCAGGGCCATGGCGTCCTGCAGATAACTGTCGGGCAGTTGCAGGTTTTCGTCGGCGTCGTGGGCCAGACCACGCACAACCTCTTCCGCGTAGGAGCGCACGCTGTCGCGGATCATCTGTTGCTCTTCACTTAAGCTCAGATCAAACAGTGCCTGGGGCTTGCGTTCCGGCAGACGTTCGCCACGGGTGCTGTCCTGCTTTTGTGCACGCTTCTGCATCATCTCGCCGGCAAACTTAAAACCGGCACGGGTGGAAAGGTAAGCGATGCGCTCGGCGGGTTTACGCAGCCCGTATTTTTCTGCCCAACGGCTGCCGGCAAAGCGACTGGCCAGGCCAAGGCCCAGTCCCTGAATATCTTTAGCCATACAATCTGCCCTCAGTGTGGATCGTTGTAATTATTGTTTGGGCCGGACGCTGCGGTGGCGGTATCGCGACGGGGTGTTGCGATGGGGTTTTGCGGGGGAGATGCAGCGCGACCGGCCCTCTGCCTGGCAGAATAAAACACAGGCAGCGTTGGCAGGTTCGCAGTTTGGCGCCGGTGGCGCATTGGCAGAGGTGTCAGTTGCTGCCGGGCAAAGTGGTCATATTGCGGCAGTTCAGCCGGTGGGAGGCGGTTGTGTCAGCCGTTTGCCGCGCGTAAGCAGTGGCCGATGCTCTGCTCACAGGCATCCAGCACCACACGGCCAATCAACTCGCCGGCGGTTGTATGTTTACCGCAAAAGGCAAGGGGACCTTCTGCGCCGGAGTGCGGCGGGCAGATGACGGCGTGACTGTCGGTGCCGGTACCGCTGGCGGGCAGGCTGGATAACGGGCTGAGTAAACCGGCATCGCGGATGGCGGTCACCTTGGCTTCGGTCAGCTGGATCAGGGCTTCAGCCATGGCCGCCGGGGTCAGGGCAAAATGCAGCAGCAGCCAGATGTTAATGGTTCCGGCACCGTTAAAAGCATCGGCCGGATCGCCGCTGCGGCGCAAATTGGAAAGTCCGGCGGTTACCCAGCATTCGGCGCGCAGTTGTTGCAGGCTCAGGCTGCTGTAGCCCAGTGATTGCATGGAGGCGGCGGTCATCATGCCGCAGCAGGGGGCAGGCAGCATAAGCTGTTCAGCCTGTTGCTGCAGGCTTTGT
>NZ_DDCJ01000153.1:30052-31686 GCF_002335285.1 Thalassolituus sp. UBA2009 | reverse complement strand
AGGCTGTGGGTGCTGGTAAAGCCGCCGTTGAGTACCGCAGAACTCAGCACCGGCCAGGGCTCAGGTAGCGTCAGAGCGATATGAGTGGTGCTGTGTGTAAAGCGGATTCCGCCCTGATTATCCTGTTTAAGCAGGGACATAGGCGGACTCTATTTGGGTCATGGGATGGGACTCGTTATGATAGGCGCAATTTTCATTTACAGGATGCCCGCATGCTGACGTTACTGTCACCGGCGAAAACGCTGGATTTTGACACGCCGCCGACCACGGCAAAAGCAACTCAGGCCGATTTTCTGCAACATTCTGCCGAATTGGTGGATGTGCTTAAACAGTATTCTCCGGATGATATCGGTGCGCTGATGAAACTCAGCCCGGCGCTGTCGGAACTGAACGTGCAACGCTACCACGACTGGCGCCTGCCGTTTAATGCCGATAATGCCAAGGCGGCTATTCTGGCCTTCAAAGGTGACGTTTATACCGGTCTGCAGGCGGATACACTGGATCAGCAGCAGCTGGATTTTGCCCAGAGTCATGTACGTATTTTAAGTGGCCTGTATGGTTTACTGCGGCCACTGGATTTAATTCAGCCTTACCGGCTGGAGATGGGCACCAAACTGAATAATGCCCGTGGTAAAGACCTGTACAGCTTCTGGGGTAACACCATTACTGAGGCACTTAACCGTGAGCTGGAACAACAGGGTAAAGATGTGGTCGTTAATCTGGCGTCGAATGAATATTTTAAATCGGTGCAGCCGAAAAAACTGAACGCCCGCCTGATTACACCGGTCTTTAAAGACGAAAAAAACGGCCAGTATAAAATCATCAGTTTTTACGCGAAAAAAGCCCGCGGTCTGATGACGGCTTATATTATCCGCAGGCAGCTGCAAAAGGCTGAAGCCCTGCAGGATTTTGATGTGGCGGGTTATCGTTTCAGCGCCGAAGATTCGCGCGGCGATACCTGGGTATTTAAACGAGCAGAGAAGGATATTCCGAATGCGTAAGTTAGTAATCGCCAGCCTGTTAACTGGCACCATGGCGGCGGGTCTGAGTGGTTGTGTACTGGCACCACAAACCATTGCCCTGAATGAAAGCGTCAGTGTACCCGGCGGCATGCCGGCTATTCAGCGTGATGCCCTGGTGCGGGTAGTGGATGAGCGCGGACAAGACGCCGATGTGCTGGGACACCGCGGTGGCCGGGCGCCGGAAAATTCTCCGCTGCTGTCAGAAAAACCATTAAGCGATGTGTTAACGGCACGCATGCAGGAGTCGCTGAAATCTTTGGGTTTTGGATCTGCCAGCCCGGTTGATCCGGTGCGTGTACAGCTGACGGTTGAAGAGTTTTCTTATCAGTGTAATGAAGGCGCGATCGTAAACGAATGCGGCATGAAAATGCGCTTTATGATTACCGTTATGGATAACGGAAAAACCTTCACCAAGCCATACAGCGCCAACGAAACCCGCTCTCTGGCGGCGTCACCAGCGGTGGAATATAACCAGAAATGGGTGAACGAGGTTCTGGATAAACTGTGGCAGCACATGTTTAACGATAAAGAACTGCAGCAGGCACTGAATGTGACGGTGCAGGGCTGATTTTTTACAGCATGACTGATGCATAAAAAAGCCCGGAATATTCC
>NZ_DDCJ01000153.1:21916-29874 GCF_002335285.1 Thalassolituus sp. UBA2009 | reverse complement strand
AAAAAAGCCCGGAATATTCCGGGCTTTTTTATGGCTGAAAATAACGTCAGACGGTTATTTCGCTTCGCGCTGCGCGGTCAGGCTGGCTGTCTGGATATTCATATAATCCACCAGAATATGTCCGGCTTCGATCAGCAGGGCATCGTCTTCTTCCGGTTTTTTATCGTCTTTTTTCTCAGCGTCAGCAGCATTATCGCTTTCTTCATCGTCGATGCTGGTTAACTGCGGCATGCCTTTGGCTTTGCGGCGTTCGTTTTCCAGCTTCAGGCGTTTGTCATCGTTGGCTTTGCGTTCCTGCTCGCGCACTTTTTCGTTCAGTGATACCTGAGTCTGCTGACGCAGTTCGGTAATCAGTGCTTTTTGCTCGCGCAGGAAACGGAAATCCGGATTGTGTTCGATGCGGGTCTGGTGCAGCTGGCGTAACGCCGGCAGGGTAGCCGCGATGCCTTTATTGCTGCTGTACTCTGCAGGGCGGATAGTGTCCCACGGCAGGGCTTCTTCCAGCGCGCTTTCGCCGATTTTTTCTTTATCGAACAGCGACGGGAACAGAATATCCGGGATAACGCCCTGGTGCTGGGTACTGTCACCGGATACCCGGTAGAACTTGGCCTGGGTAATTTTCAGCTGGCCGGAGCGCAGCGGACGCAGGCTCTGAACCGTCCCTTTACCGAAGGTCTGGCCACCGACAATTAAACCGCGGCCATAATCCTGAATCGCACCGGCAAAAATTTCCGAGGCCGACGCACTGAGGCGGTTAACCAGAACGGTAATCGGCCCGTCGTACAGCACCGAAGGGTCCTGGTCGGGTAACACTTCAACCCGGCCGTGGGTGCTGCGTACCTGTACTACCGGGCCCTGCGGAATAAACAGGCCGGTCAGGGTAATGGCTTCTTCCAGCGAACCGCCGCCGTTATTGCGCAGGTCAATGATCAAGCCATCGATGCCTTCTTCTTTCAGTTCGTTAATCAGCACGGTGACGTCACGGGTCGTGCTCTTATAGTCCGGCTTGTTTTCCATACGACCCTGAAAGTCGATATAGAAGGTCGGAATATCGATCACACCGATTTTATGGGTTACGTCGCCATCTTTAACCTCGATAACGTCTTTCTGGGCGGATTGCTCTTCCAGTTTGACCTCATCACGCACGATGGAAATGATTTTGCTGTCGGTGCCGGATGAGTTCGCCGGCAGAATTTCCAGCCGCACGGTGGTGCTTTTCGGACCACGGATCAGCTCGACCACTTCATCCAGACGCCAGCCGATCACATCAACGATATCGCCTTCGGCCTGACCAACGCCGATGATCTTATCGGCAGGCTGCAGGTTACCGGCTTTGGCGGCCGGGCCGGCCGGCACCAGACGTACCACCTTGGTGTGCTCGTCTTCGGTTTGCAGCACGGCGCCAATGCCCTGTAAGGACAGGCTCATATTGATATTGAAGTTCTCGGTGTTGCGCGGCGAGAAGTACTGGGTGTGCGGATCGAAGGCGCGGGTAACGGCATTCATAAAGGTCTGATACGCGTCTTCAGATTGTGACTGATGGACACGGTTGAGCTGGTTCTGATAGCGCTTGCTCAATAACTCAATAATGGCGTCTTTTTCTTTGCCGGCCATTTTCAGATTGAGGATGGAGTTTTTCAGACGCTTGCGCCACAGGTCGTCGAGTTCGGCGCTGGTGGTCGCCCACGGCGCTTTTTCGCGATCGAGATCGAGCCGCTCGTCAGTATCGAAGTGGTAGTCGGCGGCTTTGCTGTGCAGTTCGTTGAGCAGAAACGACAGGCGCTCAGACACGCGCTGCTGAAAGCGGTTAAAGATGATGAAGGCCGGGCGCATATCACCGCGGTTCAGGGCTTCGTCCAGACTGTAACGGTATTGCTCAAATTCTTTGACGTCAGCAGCCAGCAGATAGCTGCGGGTGCTGTCGATATCGTCGAGCAGGATATCGAGCACCCGTGATGACAGTTTGTCATCCAGACGCTGATGCTCGTAATGGCCGCGCAGCAGGTTGTTCATGATCTGCTGGGTGATCATGGCGTGATCACGGGTCGGCTCAAGGGGTTTGAAGGCGGTGCCGGGGGCAATTTCCGGGATGGTGGCCTGGCTCAGCTGGGCCGTGAGCAGCGCTGTAAGGGTCAGCGCAATTTTCAATGTGCGGAAGCAAATGGAAAGCATAGTCGTTGCCAGATTTCCTTGTTGTTATCTGTTTGTACTGTGCGCCGGGCGCCGTTATCATGCCGGCGCTTTGTCAGGGTAAAGCCTGTACGCACGTACCGTTACGGTGTCTGGCCTTTGTTTTTGCCTGTTTCTCAGGCGGGCCGAACATCCGTTTGGGTGCCATTGGTGTAAAGCACAGAGAGCTGGCGTAAGACGCATGGCTCATCTGAACACCCCGGCTGCTGCGGTATAGTAGACCGCATTGGAATCGCAGTTGCCAGAATAATTCCCCGGATTTTGCTGCATTGGCAGCAAAACAGACGATCAGGAGGCTGTTTTGGCCAGAGTACAACTCGAATTACCCGATGAATTTACCTTCAGTACAACGCTGGATGTGCGGGTAACGGAAATTAATTACGGCAATCATGTGGGTAATGACCGCATGGTGTCTTTGTTACACGAAGCCCGGCTGCGCTTTTTACGCGAACATGGTTTTGGTGAATTTAATATTGGCGGCCTGGGGTTAATGGTGTCGGATCTGGTGGTGTGCTTTACCGCAGAATCCTTTGTTGGCGATATTCTGACCTTCCATGTCGGTGTGACCGACTTCAATAAATACGGTTGCGACTTTATTTACCGGGTCGAAAATCAGGCTCAGGACAAACAGGTGGTGAAAGCCAAAACCGGTATCGTCTTTTTTGATTATGACGAGCGTAAGATCGCTCAGGTACCGCGGGTTTTTTACGAGCGCTGCGCGCCCCAGCTGCTGCCTCAGGAATAATCTGGCGGCATTCACTGCATAAAAAAACGGGCCTCTGATAAGGCCCGTTTTTTTATGTGCTTACAGCAGTGCTCAGTTGCTCTGACTCGGATCGTCAAAGTAGGCGGTAATAAAGTCGAGGAAAGCACGGCTCTTGTTCGCCAGATAGCGGTTCTGCGGGAAAACAACCTTAATACTTCGTACCGGAATATCCACTTCCGGAAACAGGCGTACCAGCTCGCCACTTTCGAGGTGACGCTCGGCAATATAGGTCGGCAGGGCGGTGATACCCATACCCGCCAGGCAGGCTTCGTATACCAGATCGATATCATTCACTGCCAGCTTACGTTCAACACTGGACAAGCTGAAGCCATGGTCTTTCTCAAACTGACGCAGCCAGTTAATGCGGGCGTATTCGGCGTTGGCAACAATCAGAATGCGGTGGTTGTTGAGGTCTTCCAGTTTTTCCGGTGTGCCCCAGCGCTCCAGATACTCTTTTGATGCGCAGATCACGATATTTTGCTCGGCCACCGGCTTGGCAATCAGGCGGGAATCTTCCAGTGAACCCAGGCGCAGGGCGAAGTCGTAGCCTTCTTTCACAATGTCGAGCGGGCGGTCGGAAATATGCAAGTCGAAGCTGATATCCGGATATTTCTGCGCAAAGTCGGTAAACATACGCGCCAGTTCGCGACGGCCGAAGTTCGACATTGCGGTGATACGCAGACGGCCACGTGGCGTGACGTCAAAGTCGGTAACCAGCTTTTCGGCTTCGGTGATCGACTCAAGAATATTCTCACAGTGCTGGTAGAACATCTGCCCCGCTTCGGTCGGGCTGACGGAACGGGTGGTACGGTTCAGCAGGCGTACGCCAAGGCGTTCTTCCAGACCGCTGATCTGCTTGCTCACGGCCGATGGAGTGACGCCCAGTGAATCGGCCGCTGAGGTAAAGTTGCGCGAGCGAACAACGGAGACAAAGGTTTGCAATGAGTCGATACGGGACATAATTAATGATTCATTCTAGGCAATTCATCAGAATGGCCAGTATATTTAATTCTGAGGAAATAATAAGCCTGTTTTGATCATAAATTAGACTTATATCTAAGAGAATGGCGCCTTATACCTGTGCCGGGAATTCTCCGCTTAGCGTCATACCACGGCAGAAATCAGCGGCCAGTGTTGCTTTGGCGCATAGTCAGGCGATACCGGCTCTCAACTTAGTCAGCTTTTAGCACTGCTTTTCGGCGCATACAGATTCAGCAACCCGGCGAGCACGATCAGAATTGCCCCGGCCCAGGTCGTCCACGGCGGAATCTCTCCCCAGAACCACCAGCCCATCAGGGCGCCATAAATAACCGCACTGTAAACGTAAACACCGACCTTGCCGGTAGGCGCGATGCGGTAGGCGCGGGTCAGCGCCAGCTGGCCGCTGGTAGCGACCACGCCAAGCGCCAGCAGCCACAGCCAGGTACTGTCAGGAACCGGCTGCCAGTTGAGCAGGGCGCCGGGGGCTGAAACCAGTGCGGCGGTCAGGCCAAAATAAAACACAATACGCTGGCTGGATTCGGTAGCCGACATGCGGCGGATGGTCACCTTGGCCAGTGCGGCCAGAAAAGCACCGAGCAAACCGATCAGCAGCGCTGTGTTGTAGCTGTCGCCATTACTCAGCATGGCCGGGTGTTCAGCGCCAGGCTGCAGGATGACACTGACCCCGGCAAAGCCGATCAGTAATGCCAGCCAGCTGTGGCGCCCGGCGGGTTCTTTCAGCCACCAGAGTGCCAGTAATGGCATAAACAGCGGCGCCGAAAGCTTCACCAGAAAGGCTTCGGTGAGCGGCAGATGAGCCAGCGCCCAGAAGTAACAGTACATGGCACTGACACCGACCAGACCGCGCAACAAATGCCAGTGCCAGACCCGGGTTTTCAGTTCACTTAAGCCGGTGCGCAGCAATAAAGGGGCAAGTACGATCAGACCGGCGATATTACGGAAGAACACAATCTGCTCGGTCGACAGCACGTCCGACAGGTCTTTGACCAGCGCGCCCATTAATGCCAGCAGGGCTTCACCCAGCAGCAGGAATAAAGCACCGCGGCGCAGGGCGTCGGTCATTGCAGGGGCTGTCATGGCTGGTGTGTATCCCGGACTTTAAAAGAAGCGCTGCGTCACTATATAGAGGAAGGTGACGGCTAAGGCGGCGATTATACGCAATCGTGCGGCGGCGGTGGGATTTGTGTGCGATTGACCGCTTGCATGCGCTGCATCAAGATGAATTTCTATTAGTTTTACTAAATTTAATCTTGAAGGTGTTGAAAAAAATTAATCTGGTCGCATCTAAGCGGTAATGAATCAACTCTGCTCGGGTCTGCCCTGAGCGTCTATTTAGGAGATTGGAATATGCGTATGGATCGGTTGACCACCAGTCTGCAGAACGCTCTGGCCGAGAGCCAGAGTCTGGCGCTGGGGCAGGATCATAATCAGATTGATACCGTCCACTTACTGCTGGCATTGCTCGAACAGCCAAGCAGCTCGGTTAAAGATGTGGTGCGCCGTTGTGGTGCCAATGTCGTTGAGCTTGGCCGTGCCCTGCGGGCGTTGCTGGACGAGCAGCCCAAAGTCAGCAGTCCGGACGGCAATATTCAGCTGGCGCCGGAGCTGGGCCGTCTGCTCAACCTGGCGGATAAAGAAGCGCAGAAACGCGGTGACCAGTATGTGTCGAGCGAAGTTTTTCTGCTGGTGGCGCTGGACGATAAAAACAGCACAGGTAAGGCACTGGCCGCGGCTGGTCTGAATAAAGACGGCGTTAATAAAGCCATTAACGAACTGCGTGGCGGTGAAAGTGTGCAGGACGCCAATGCAGAAGATAACCGTCAGTCGCTGGATAAATACTGCATCGACCTGACCGAGCGTGCCGAAGCGGGCAAGCTGGATCCGGTGATCGGCCGTGATGATGAAATCCGCCGTACCATTCAGGTGCTGCAGCGCCGTACCAAAAACAATCCGGTATTGATCGGACCTCCGGGCGTGGGTAAAACCGCAGTGGTGGAAGGTCTGGCGCAGCGTATCGTCAATGGTGAAGTGCCGGAAAACCTGAAGCATAAGCGCATCCTGTCGCTGGATATGGGCTCTCTGGTGGCCGGTGCCAAATACCGTGGTGAATTTGAAGAGCGCTTAAAAGCCGTTTTAAAAGACGTCACCAAGGCCGAAGGCAGCATCATTCTGTTTGTCGATGAATTGCATACCATGGTCGGCGCCGGTAAGGGCGATGGCGCAATGGATGCCGGCAATATGCTGAAACCGGCGCTGGCCCGTGGTGAGCTGCACTGCGTGGGCGCGACCACGTTAGATGAATACCGTGAATTTATTGAAAAAGACGCGGCACTGGAACGTCGTTTCCAGAAAGTGATTGTTGATGAGCCGAGCGTGGAAGACTCCATTGCGATTCTGCGCGGTTTAAAAGAGCGCTACGAAGTACACCACGGTGTGCAGATTACCGACAGCGCGATTATAGCCGCGGCCAAGCTGTCGCAGCGTTATATTCCGGATCGTCGTCTGCCGGATAAAGCCATCGACCTGGTGGATGAGGCGGCATCGGTTATCCGTATGGAAATCGACTCCAAACCACAGGAAATGGACAAGCTTGAACGACGCCTGATTCAGCTGAAAATCGAGCGTGAAGCACTGCGTAAAGAAAAAGACGAAGCGGCGAAAAAACGTCTGAGCGATCTCAACGAAGAGATCAATAAAGCCGGACGTGCCTACGTCGAGCTGGAAGAGGTGTGGAAGAAAGAAAAAGCCCTGCTTGAAGGTGCCAGCAAGTCGAAAGAACAGCTGGAACAGGCCAGGATCGAGATGGAAGCGGCGCGTCGTGCCGGCGATCTGCAGCGTATGTCAGAACTGCAGTACGGCCGTATTCCGGAGCTGGAAAAGCAGCTGGCAACAGCCGCCGAGGCAGAAACCTCCGGTAAGCAGGAATTTACCCTGTTGCGCAATAAAGTGACCGAAGACGAAATTGCCGAAGTGGTATCAAAATGGACCGGTGTGCCGGTCAGCAAGATGCTGGAAGGCGAGCGTGAAAAACTGCTGCGTATGGAGGAGGTACTGCACGATTCGGTAGTCGGGCAGGATCAGGCCATTGCTGCAGTATCGAACGCGGTGCGCCGTTCCCGTGCCGGGTTGTCTGACCCGAACCGGCCGAATGGTTCATTCCTGTTCTTAGGGCCAACCGGTGTCGGTAAAACCGAACTCTGTAAGGCGCTGGCGACCTTCCTGTTCGACAGCAGAGACGCCATGGTGCGTATCGATATGTCGGAATATATGGAGAAACACTCCGTGGCCCGCTTAATCGGTGCGCCTCCGGGTTATGTTGGTTACGAAGAGGGTGGCCTGCTGACCGAGGCCGTGCGGCGTAAACCGTATTCGGTGATTTTGCTCGATGAAGTGGAAAAGGCGCATCCGGATGTGTTCAACATTCTGCTGCAGGTGCTGGATGATGGTCAGCTGACCGATGGTCAGGGACGCCGGGTCGACTTTAAAAACACCGTACTGGTGATGACCTCGAACCTGGGCTCGGATGTGATCCAGACCATGTTTGCCGATAAGCCGTACGAGGAAATGCGCGATGCGGTGATGGATATTGTCGGCAGCCACTTCCGTCCGGAATTTATTAACCGGATTGACGAGGCGGTGGTGTTCCATCCGCTGCTGAAAGATCAGATCCGAGGCATTGCGGATATTCAGCTGGATCTGTTGCGCGGCCGCTTGAAAGAACGCGATCTGGCGTTTGAGATGAGCGACGCGGCCATCAGCAAGCTGGTGGATGTGGGTTACGACCCGGTGTTTGGCGCACGGCCTTTAAAGCGTGCGATTCAGCGCTGGATCGAAAACCCGCTGGCGCAGGATATTCTGGCGGGTAAATTCCTGCCGGGTACCACCATCGTTGCCGATGTCGACAACGATCAGCTGGTTTTCCGTGCGGGGTAAGCTCCGCGCCGCTTAAACCGGCTGAGTGCCACTGACAAAACCCCCGTTGCAGTCTCTGTGGCGGGGG
>NZ_DDCJ01000153.1:0-21713 GCF_002335285.1 Thalassolituus sp. UBA2009 | reverse complement strand
TTTGTGTATACTGCGCTCATCTTTATTTTTGCCCCGCGAATGCAACGGTTACGGAGGACGGATCATAATGCGTCATTTATTCAACCACTCCCTGCTTGTGGCTGGCCTGACGATGGTGCTGAGTGCCTGCACCACGGTAATGCCGCTCAGTCTGCCACTCAGTACCATGGACCAGTGTGCTGCTCCTGAAGGTGTCAGCCTGCGTTTTAATGCCCTGACCATCGCACTGGGTGAACGTCCGCACGCCGGTTATGGTATCGATCTGGTGGGGCAGCAGCAGGATGACGGCGATTACCAGCTGATCTTCCGTGAGCGCTATCCCGACCCGGACAGGAAATACGCTCAGGTGATTACCTCACCTTGTCTGCAGGTTATTCTTCCGGCGGGCTGGCAGCATCTGACGGTAACCGATCAGGTCAGTGGCCGTGAATGGACATTTACTCCGCAAGACGCTCTTCAACGTCCGACTCCGCTGAAGAAACAGGCGCCCGTGAAAGTCCCATGATTATTCTTGGCATTGACCCGGGATCACGCATTACCGGTTTTGGTGTGATCCGCCGTACGGGCCAGAAAATTGAATACGTCGTCAGTGGTTGTATCCGTACCGGCGAGGGCGAATTACCCGGTCGTCTGAAAAAAATTTACGACGGCGTCAGCGAATTAATCAGTACCTACCAGCCAGAGCAATTTGCCATTGAGCAGGTGTTTATGGGCAAGAATGCCGACTCCGCATTAAAACTGGGTCAGGCCCGTGGGGTGGCCATTGTGGCGGCGGTACAGCAGGGCTTGCCGGTAGCAGAATATGCCCCGCGCACCATTAAACAGGCGGTTGTCGGTAAAGGTAGCGCGGCGAAAGAGCAGGTTCAGCATATGGTGCAGTACCTGTTAAAACTGCCGGGTATTCCGCAGGCGGATGCCGCGGATGCACTGGCCATTGCCATCTGCCATGCCCATACCAGCGCCAGCCTGATGGCTCAGGCCGGAGTGAAAGGTGTTACCCGCGGACGGATGCGTTAGCGTCTCAGCCACTACCTTCCATTGAGCCGCCCCGGCCATGCTGGTAGGCTAGGCCGCTTTCCAGTTATGCAGTCAGAACGCAATCATGATCGGACGATTACAGGGCGTTATTCTTGAGAAGCAGGCTCCGGAGCTGCTGCTCGACGTCAACGGCGTGGGCTATGAGATTCAGGCGCCGATTTCCACCTTTGCCATGCTTGGCAAAACCGGCACCCAGGCGGTGCTCTATACCCACCTTGCCATCCGCGAAGATGCGCACCAGCTATATGGCTTCAGTGATAAGAGTCAGCGCACGCTGTTCCGTACCCTGATTAAAGTCAGTGGTGTCGGGCCTAAACTGGCGCTGGCGATTTTATCCGGTATGGATGTCAACGCCTTTGCTGTTTGTGTGCATAACGAAGATGTCACGGCGCTGACCAAACTTCCCGGTGTTGGCAAGAAAACCGCCGAACGTTTAATTGTTGAAATGCGCGATCGACTGACCGAATGGCAGGCGCCGGCGCCATTGTGGGCGGCCGCAGATAATGCTGAAAAAGCCTCACAGGATAATCTGCTGCGCGAAGCGGAAAGTGCACTGGTCGCGCTGGGCTATAAGCCACAGGACGCGGCGAAAATGCTGAATAAAGTCAGTGCCGGTGTCGACAGCGCGGAAGAAATGATCCGCCTGGCACTGCGCAGCACTCTGGGTTCTAAATAAGGTGATCCATGATCGAAACTGACCGCTTTATCAGCCCTCAGCCGCAACCGGCCGAAGAACATCAGGACCGGGCTATCCGTCCCAAATCGCTGAGCGAATACATCGGTCAGCCCCATGTGCGTGAGCAGATGGAAATTTTTATCGGCGCGGCACGGGCCCGTAACGAAGCGCTGGATCACACGCTGGTATTCGGTCCGCCGGGTCTGGGTAAAACCACGCTGGCGAATATTATTGCCGAAGAAATGGGCGTGGCGATTAAGTCGACCTCCGGCCCGGTGCTGGAAAAAGCCGGCGATCTGGCAGCATTGCTGACCAATCTGGAAGAAGGCGACGTTCTCTTTATTGATGAAATTCACCGTCTGAGTCCGGCGGTGGAAGAAGTGCTGTATCCGGCCATGGAAGATTATCAGCTGGATATTATGGTGGGCGAAGGGCCTGCGGCCCGTTCGATTAAAATCGATCTGCCACCCTTTACCCTGGTCGGCGCGACCACCCGCGCAGGTCTGCTGACCTCGCCACTGCGCGATCGCTTCGGCATTGTGCAGCGGCTGGAGTTTTATAATATCGCCGATCTGACCCATATTGTGTCGCGCTCCGGGCGTCTGATGCAGCTGGAAGTGGATGACAGTGGCGCCAAAGAAATTGCCCGCCGTGCACGCGGCACGCCGCGTATTGCCAACCGTCTGTTGCGCCGTGTACGTGATTACGCTCAGGTGAAAGGCGATGGCACGGTTAACCATGCCTGTGCCGATGCGGCACTGAATATGCTCAATGTCGATGTGCAGGGCTTCGATCATATGGACCGCCGCCTGCTTCTGACGCTGCTGGAAAAATACGACGGTGGCCCGGTGGGCGTTGACAGTCTGGCGGCTTCCATTGGTGAAGAACGTGACACCATTGAAGACGTGCTGGAACCTTACTTAATGCAGCAGGGGTACATTACCCGTACACCACGCGGACGCATGGCGACCAAACTGGCCTATCTGCATTTTGGTCTGGATTTGCCGGTTCGTTTTAATCAGGATGCGCAATAACATGGCATTTACCTGGCCGCTGCGGGTGTATATCGAAGACACCGATGCCGGTGGCATTGTGTATTACGCCAATTATTTCCGCTTTCTGGAACGCGCGCGCAGCGAGTGGTTACGTGCACTGGGCTACGGTCAGGAACAATTACGTCATCAGAATGTGTTATTTGTGGTGCGTGAGGTACAGGCCAAATACCTGAGTCCGGCACGACTGGATGATGAACTTCTGGTGTCCGTGGCCGTCGAACACAGCCGCAAAGCCAGTCTGGTGCTGAGTCAGAAGGTCTGGCGCAAACCGGCAGCAGAAAGCGCGGAAGCGGTTGATCCGCATGAATATCTGGTAGAGGCGCAAATAACCATCGCCTGTATCAGCGATACCGGACGTCCGCAGGCGGTACCCGCGGACATTCTTAAACGGATGACGGCAGGGGCCGCTTATCCGTCCGAACATAATGATGAATGTCAGGAGACGTTGTGAACGAGTCTGTTTCTATTTTTTCGTTGATTATCAACGCCAGTTTTGTTGTGCAGCTGGTGATGCTGATGTTGCTGGCGGCTTCGGTAATGAGCTGGGTTGTAATCGTACAGCGTACCCGTTTGTTATCCGCCAGCCGTGAGCAGCTGCACGATTTTGAAGAACGTTTCTGGTCGGGTGTGGATCTCAACGATCTGTACCGCGAATGTCAGCAGAAGGCGGTGCCAAGTGCAGTTGAAAACGTCTTTATGGCGGGCCTGAAAGAATTCGGAAAAATGCGCCAGCAAAACACCAATGACCCGGATGCGGTAATGGCCGGTGTACAGCGTGCGATGCGTATTGCCATTACCCGCGAATCTGAATTGTTGGATACCCATCTGCCATTTCTGGCAACTGTGGGCTCTACCAGTCCGTATATCGGTCTGTTCGGTACTGTGTGGGGCATCATGCATTCCTTCCAGGGGCTGGCCAGTGTTAAGCAGGCGACTATTGCCACCGTTGCTCCTGGTATTTCTGAAGCGCTGGTAGCCACGGCGATGGGTCTTCTGGCGGCCATTCCGGCGGTGATTTTTTACAACCGTTTCGCCAGCCGCGTCGATCAGACGGTAACCGGCATGCATACCTTTGCCGATGAGTTTTCGTCATTGCTGTACCGTCAGGCACATAAAATTCAGCAGGCAGTCAAGGCCGAAGAGAAAAAGGCGGCGGAGAAAAAATAATGGAACCTATGGCTCCTCCTGCGGCCAAGCGCCGGCCGATGGCCGAAATTAATGTGGTGCCCTACATCGATGTGATGCTGGTGCTGCTGATTATTTTTATGGTGACAGCACCGATGCTGGTGCAGAGCGTACCGGTTAATCTGCCGGATGTGGACGCGACACCGACCGAAATTGAGCCGGATGACAGTACCATTATCGTGTCGGTTAACGAACGCGGTATTTATTTTATCGAGCGTGATGAAGGTCAGCCCACGGCCATGACGCTGGGCGAAATTCAGGAATATGCGCAGAAAATTATTGGCGCTGTACCTGAAACCCGTCTGATGATCCGCGGTGATGAAGCCGTACCCTACGGCAAAGTGGTCGCGCTGATGGGCGGGCTGCAGAGTGTTGGTATTAATAATGTTGGCCTGATTACTGAAGCGCCGGACCCGGAGGCTCGCCGCTGATATGAG
Source organism: Thalassolituus sp. UBA2009 (assembly GCF_002335285.1). NCBI lineage: Bacteria > Pseudomonadati > Pseudomonadota > Gammaproteobacteria > Oceanospirillales > Oceanospirillaceae > Thalassolituus > Thalassolituus sp. UBA2009. The sequence goes on along the minus strand of NZ_DDCJ01000153.1, from coordinate 17,322 downwards.
CTGGCTGAATCCGGAACGGTACTCGCTGCCGGTTGTATTGTCTGTGGGGCTGCATATTCTGGTGGCCTCGCTGTTTCTGCTTGAATGGCCAACAGAGCACCGCGTACCTGAACCTGTGCCACCGCATGTAGTGGCCACGGTCGTGCAGGTGGAAAGTGCGGCTGAAAAGCAGCGCAAACAACAGGCTGAGAAACAGAAAAAGCGTCAGGAGCTTGCCGCCAAGCGGGAAGCGGAGCGTAAGAAAAAACTGGCTGAACAGAAAAAGCGCGAAGCTGAACAAAAGAAAAAACAGGCTGCTGCGAAAAAACGCGAACAGGAAAAAGCGTTAAAAGAAAAAGCACTGGCAGAAAAGCAGGCAAAAGACAAAGCCGCAAAAGAAAAGGCCAGTAAAGAAAAAGCCGCCGAGCAGGCAAAACAGAAAGCCGCTCAGGAGCAGGCATTGCTGGAGCAGATGGCACAGGAAGAAGCTGCCGCAGAATTGAAAGAACAGCAGGAAGCTAAGATTCAGGCTGAACGCGCTGCTGCTCTGACACTGGAGTTTACCGATCAGATTAAAGCCCGGGTGGAATCGGTATGGCGATACCCTCCGGCGGTGACGGCCAGTCAGGAAGTGGAAGTACGGATTACTCTGGTACCAACCGGGCAGGTGATTCAGGTTCAGATTACCAAAGGCAGTGGTAATGCGGCGCTTGACCGTTCCGTTGAACAGGCCGTTTATAAAGCCTCGCCACTGCCGGTACCAAAAGATGTGCGGGTATTTGAAGAGAACTTCCGCAGCTTTTTAATGAAATTCAGACCGGAGAATGCAACGTGGTAAAGCACAGTTTGATTGTCCTGATGTGGCTGTTTGCCAGCCTGAGTCAGGCCGAGTTATTAATTGAAGTCACTCAGGGGAAGCAGAGCGCGATTCCGGTTGCCGTAGTGCCTTTCAGCTGGAACGGCAGCAGTGCTCTGCCGGAAGATGTCAGTGCTATTGTGACCAACGATCTGGCCAGCAGTGGTTATTTCCGCACGCTGGCTACCAGCAATATGATTACTCAGCCGCATCAGTTAAGTGAGGTCATCTACGCTGACTGGTCACGCCTGAAACAGGATTTTGTGGTCATCGGCAGCGTGGAGTTGCAGGCTGATGGTTATGCGGTGCAGTTCCATGTGATGGATGTACATCAGCAGGTGGAAATTCTGCGTCACCGGGTAAAAGGTAAAGCATCCCAGTTACGTGACCTGGCGCATTACATCAGTGATTACATCTTTAAAAAGCTGACGGGTGTACCGGGTGTGTTTTCCACCAAACTGATTTATGTAACCACCAACCGCGAACGCAGCCGGTTTAACCTGAACTATGCCGACGCGGATGGCGCGCGGGAACAGCTGATCTACAGCTCAAAGCATCCGATTATTTCTCCGGCCTGGTCACCGGATGCGAAGAAAGTGGCCTATGTGTCTTTTGAAAATGGTCGCAGTGAGATTTTCTTCCAGGAGCTGGCTACCGGTAAGCGTGAGCGGGTAGTGGCTTTCGATGGCTCCAACAGTGCGCCGGCTTTTTCTCCGGATGGAACCCAGCTGGCGTTTGTGTTGTCAAAGCTCGGCAATCCAGACATTTATGTGATGGATCTTGCAACCCGGAAAATCGAGCGTATGACCAATCACTATGCCATTGATACTGAACCTCAGTGGGATGTTGACGGCCGTCATCTGTTTTTCACCTCGAGTCGGGCAGGTGGTCCGCAGGTATATAAGCTGGACACTGCCAACAAAGAGGTAGTGCGTGTAACCTTTGAGGGTGGCTACAATGCCCGTGCTCGGATTACCGCAGATGGTCGTAAACTGGTGTATGTCCATAAGGCTAATGACCGCTTTCATATCGCATCTCAGGACGTGAAAAGTGGATTAGTGCACATTCTTACCAGTGAGACGGAATTGGATGAGTCTCCTAGTGTTGCACCCAATGGAAGTATGGTAATTTATGCTGCGAGTGAAGCGAACCGAAGCATTCTGGCGGCCGTATCGGTCGATGGCGATGTTAAGTTCCGCTTACCATCAAAATATGGTGACGTCAGGGAGCCTGCTTGGTCGCCGATTTTCCAATAATTCAAACTCACTTTCGGACTGGAAGACTGTTATGCAAACTACTGCACTGTATAAAACCTTAGGTTTGGCCTTTGGGGCTATGTTGATTTCTGCTTGTGCAAGCAAGGGAGACGTAAATGAGGGTGCAGGTTCTACTGTTGCACCAACAGCTACTGAACAACAGGCCGAAGATACCAATGCTGTTGAAAGCGCTGGTGTAAATGGTGAAGCTCTGGAAGCAGAAGCAAACGAAGCTCAGGCTGCACTGCGTGAACAAACTGTATTCTACTTTGACTTCGATCAGAGCACTCTGAAGAGCGAAGGCAAAGCGGCTCTGATGGCTCATGCGGCTTTCCTGGCGGCTAACCCAGCAGCCTCTGTTGTTCTGGAAGGTCACGCTGATGAGCGCGGTACCGTTGAATACAACCTGGCTCTGGGCGAGCGTCGTTCTATGACCGTACGTCGTTTCCTGATGGCTAACGGTGCCAACGGTTCTCAGCTGAAAGTTGTGAGCTTTGGTGAAGAGCGTCCGGTAATGATGGGTCACGACGAAGGCTCTTACGCCAAGAACCGTCGCGTTGAAGTGAAATACCAGAGCCGTTAATGAAATCTGTCGTCCTGACCTTTGCGCTGGTTGCAGTAACTGCCAGCGCCAATGCGGATGATCAGTGGGTATCTGTTGGTGCGGCCCGTCCGGTCGCACCGGCAACCCAGAACACTCCGACCGACTCCTCTGTCCGGGCTGCTGTAACAACCCCGGCAAACAATGCTCCTGCTGTTATTCCCGCTGCTTCTTCTGGTTTGTTATCTGAAATGTCCATGCAAATGGAACAGATGCAACAGGAAATTGCTGAGCTGCGTGGTCATGTAGAAGAGCAGGATAATCTGATCCGACGTCTGACTCAGGAGCAACAGGAACGTTACCTGGATCTTGATCGCCGGATAGCTGCTTTACTGGCTGGTGGTTCACCTGCGGCTGCTCCGGTGGCGGTAGTGAAAGAATCTCCTGCAGAAGCCTATAAAAATGCGATGACGCTGGTGCGTGAGAAAAAATTCGCTGAAGCCAACGTAGCCTTTAACGATTTTGTGAAAAATTACCCGCAGGATCCGTTAGTAGGTAATGCGCTGTATTGGTCTGGTGAGGTTTATCTGGTTCAGAGCGATCTGGATAAAGCCCTGGAGAGCTTCCGTAAGGTGGTTACCCAATATCCTGATCATGACAAAGCAGCCGATGCGACCTATAAAATGGGAATCACACTGCATAAGAAGGGTGATGTGGCGCAGGCAAAGGTCTGGCTGCAGAAGGTTATCGATCTGTACACCGGCAAGGCCGACGGTACGGTCAGACTGGCCAAGTCCTATCTTGCAAAGCTTTCCTGACAGGCCTTTTAAGGCCTGTTTTTCTTTCTGAATATTCTTTGTTATCGCGCCTGAAAGCCCATGAATTCTGGGCTCATAACCTGTCTTTTGTAGCCACCGGATGACGCTAAGTCCCTGATAGTGAAACTTTTTTCGAAAAAAGGGTTGTCAGCTCCGGGAAATTAAGTATTATATGCGCCTCTTCCGGGTCGTTAGCTCAGTTGGTAGAGCAGTTGGCTTTTAACCAATTGGTCGCAGGTTCGAATCCTGCACGACCCACCAATTTTTACGGAAGAGGTAAGTTACTGAAAAGGTTGACTTTTTTTTAGAACCCGGTAACATACGCAGCACTTAAGGGTCGTTAGCTCAGTTGGTAGAGCAGTTGGCTTTTAACCAATTGGTCGCAGGTTCGAATCCTGCACGACCCACCAACATCTAAAAGGGGAGAAAGCGAAAAGCTTTCTCCCCTTTTTATTTGCCTCCCGGAACCCCATCTGTTCTGTGCAGGGTTCTGGTCCGCAGAGTGACGCAGCGGACAGTGTTCTGTTTGTGATAAAATTGCCACGTTATATCCATGTCTGACAGAGAGATGTATGAACGAAACCATACCTGCCGCACAACAGATTGTCCGTGATTTCTGGTCTGCACCAGCGGCACCGCTGACGGCCGAGCAAAGCGCTGCACTTAAGCAGGAGATCCGTGAGTTACTGATTCAGGAAGATGCGGCTCTGGTTGCCCACTATTACACCGACCCTGAAATTCAGGCTCTGGCGGAAGAAACCGGCGGCTGTGTGGCGGATTCTCTGGAAATGGCCCGTTTTGGCCGTGACCACAAAGCCAGCACGCTGATTGTGGCCGGTGTGCGCTTTATGGGTGAAACCGCCAAGATCCTCAGTCCGGAAAAACGTATCCTGATGCCGACGCTGGAAGCAACCTGCTCGCTGGATATCGGTTGTCCGGTAGAAGAGTTTTCGGCCTTCTGTGATCAGCATCCGGATCGCACCGTGGTGGTGTATGCCAATACCTCGGCGGCGGTAAAAGCGCGTGCGGATTGGGTGGTTACCTCGAGTATTGCTCTTGATGTGGTCAATCATCTTAAACAGCAGGGGCAGAAGCTGATCTGGGCACCGGATAAACACCTGGGCAATTATGTGCAGCGTGAAACCGGGGCTGACATGATTCTGTGGGACAGTGCCTGTATTGTTCACGATGAATTTAAAGCCAAAGCGCTGGAAGATCTGAAGAAGGTTCATCCGGATGCGGCGGTGCTGGTGCATCCGGAATCGCCGGAGTCGGTGGTGAAAATGGCCGATGCCGTAGGCTCGACCAGTCAGCTGATTGCGGCAGCCAAAAACTTACCGAACCCTGTGCTGATTGTGGCTACCGATAAAGCCATCTTTTATAAAATGCAGCAGGCGGCGCCGGATAAGCTTCTTATAGAAGCGCCAACCGCTGGTAATGGTGCAACCTGTCGCAGCTGTGCGCATTGTCCGTGGATGGCGATGAATGGCCTGCAGAGCATTCGTGATGTGCTGGTCAATGCCGATCAGGAAATTCTGATTGAAGAAGGTCTGCGTCAGCAGGCGGTGGTCAGCCTGCAGCGCATGCTGAATTTCAATAAAGGCTGAAATTTAATAAAGCCTTTATAGAATGAAGCCTGAGCACAGCAAATAAAAATGGGCCTTCTGGCCCATTTTTTATGTCTGTTTTTCAGGTGTTATGAGTGCGATCAGGGAAGAACTGCGGCGGTATTGGCCATTACCCGCAGCCGCTGCCCCAGTGCGGCTTCCTGCTGAAAATCATGGCTCTTTTTCGCCAGCTGTAAGGCCAGTTCCATCTGTCGCAGCGCTTTGGCGTGGTAGCCCGAATAAAACAGATATTCAGCATTGGCACGATGGCCCAATAAAATCATATTGGCATCACCTGCGGCTTCACCCAGCATGCGCCAGACTGCCGGATTGGTACTGCGCAATTCGCTCAGTTGTTTGAGAATGGCTACTGCCTCATTTTTCTGGCCAGACTGGCGCAGCAGGGAGGCTTTGGTGCTCAGCAGCAGATAATCCTGGGGATCGAAAGGCAGAGCATCGTTAATGGCGTCGATGGCTTCGGCGTATTTATCTTCCGCCGCCAGGCTGCTGGCATTCAGGGCGACTACGGCAGAGTGATCGCGCCACGGGCTGATGATTTTTTTCAGATAAGCACGGCTGGCGCTGTTGTCGTTATTTTCCAGTGCCAGTCTGGCCAGGCTGTACAGCGCAGCGGCCTGTTCGGCGCTGCTGCGCGGTGTGACCTGTAACTGGTGGGTAAAGTAATCCACGCGCTTGTCAGCATTAAGCTGGTAGCGGATCATGGCTTCGTTCTGCAGTACCCGGAATTCAAAGCTCGCCAGACGGGGTTTACGTGGGTATTTTTGCGCACGGTCAGCGGCATCGGCGACTCGTGATTCGGTTACCGGGTGGGTGAGTAAGAATTCCGGTGGACGTTCGTTGTAACGATTGGCCTGCAGCATCTGCTGAAACATGGATGGCATGGCGTAAGGATCGAGCCCTGCCGTGGACAGTGTACGCATACCGATACGGTCTGCTTCCTGTTCCCATTCGCGAGAATAGGCCAGGCGGCTCTGAATGCTGGCGGCCTGGCTGGTGACCAGTCCGGCGAAACCGGCATCAGGATTGTTGGTAGCAATCAGCAGGATGCTTGCCAGCAGGGTGGCGATGGCGATGGGTTCCTGTTTTTCTGCGGCTTCGATCTGGCGGGCAAAGTGACGCTGACTCAGGTGAGCCAGTTCGTGTGCCAGAACAGCTGACAGCTCGTCTTCGTCGCGGGTGTGTAACAAAATGCCGAAGTTGATGCCAATAATGCCGCCGGGTACGGCAAAAGCATTTAATTCCGCGCGATCAACAACAACAAATTCAAATTCGGATTGTTTTACTTCGCTGTGGGGGACCAGGCGGAAAATCAGGTTTTCCAGAAATTCGGTTATCAGCGGGTCATCTAACGTTTTTGCCTGTGCCCGCAGCTGGCGCAGCCAGACCCGTCCGAGATCATGTTCTTCCTGCAGGGATACATAGCTGGAGGCGCTGTCGCCAAGATCCGGCAGATCGGCGGTTGCAGCCTGGGTGGTTGGGATACTAAGGGCGGCATAACTGCTCAGCAGCAACAGCGCCAGACGTGTTAGGCGGAAATTCAAGCCCGGATTCCTGAAGTTGATTTGCGTTAGACCCGCCAGGGTGCAGGAGTTCAGCAGGTCTTATGGATCATTGTCGCTGAACTGCAATTCCCTGTGCAGGCGTTATCAGCAGACATCCGTATATAATGAGGCTTCAGTTTGGCAAAAGGCGTGCGCTGTGTCTAATTCAAACCAATATCATCAGGCTCTTGATGCTTCCGGACTGGAATGCCCATTGCCATTGTTAAAAACCAAGCTGGCGCTTAAAGCGCTGGCGATCGGTGAAGTGTTGTGGGTGAAGGCAACCGATGCCGGCTCGTGGCGTGATATCCGCAAATATATTGCAATGACCAATAATGAACTGGTGGCCGCTTCCGATGTCGATGGTTGCTATCAGTTCTGGATTAAAAAAGGAGCCTGAGGGCATGATTAAGGTATTCCGGCGCTGGATTGACCGCTATTTTTCCGATGAAGAAGCGCTGCTGTTGCTGTTGCTTATTACGGCGGTGTTGCTGGTTATTATCACGTTAGGCAAGGTACTGGCACCGTTCCTGACCGCCATTGTGCTGGCGTATCTGTTGCAGGGAACAATGAATTACTGCAAGCGCCGGGGGCTTGGTCATCTGGGTGCAACCGTGCTGGTTTTTATGCTGTTTGTCAGCGTACTGATGCTGTTATTGCTGATTATTCTGCCCGCCACCTGGCAGCAGCTGACACAGTTTTTCTATGAATTGCCGCGTATGGCCAGTAAGGGGCAGGAACTTCTGATGCTGCTCCCACAGCAGTATCCGGATCTGGTGTCGGTCGATCAGGTGAAAGTCTGGACCAAACAGATAGGTGATGAGCTGGCGTCGGTCGGGCAGTTTGCCGTGAGTTTTTCCATTACCGGGATTACCGGTGTTATGGCGGTGCTGATTTATTGTGTGCTGGTGCCGATTCTGGTGTTCTTCCTGTTGAAAGACTCCGATCAGATTCTGGCCTGGTGTACGGCATTTTTACCGCAGCGCCGGCAACTGCTGAACCGTATCTGGTCTGAAATGGACGTGCAGATTGCCAACTACATCCGCGGTAAGGTGCTGGAAATTGTCATCGTCGGCGGCGTGACCTATGTGGCCTTTCTGATTCTTGGCGTGAACTATGCGGCGCTGCTGGCCATTGCGGTGGGGTTGTCTGTGCTGGTGCCTTATATCGGCGCGGCGGTGGTCACCATTCCGATTGCCCTGGTGGGTTATGTGCAGTGGGGTTGGACCAACGATTTCATCTGGCTGATGGTGGTGTACGGCATCATTCAGGCATTGGATGGCAATGTGCTGGTGCCGTTACTGTTTTCTGAAGTGGTGAATCTGCACCCAGTAGCCATTATCGTGGCCGTGCTGGTGTTTGGCGGGCTTTGGGGGTTTTGGGGCGTGTTCTTTGCGATTCCGCTGGCGACCCTGTTTAAAGCGGTGTTACAGGCCTGGCCCGATAACAGAGTAAGCGATAGTGACTGCGTCTGACTTGTCACCAATCCCTTGCATCAGTAGACTTGCGCCTTTGTTTTTCTGCGCCCGTTCCGGGCGGATATTTTGGAGTAGAGCTCAATGATTACCGGCAGTATTGTGGCTTTGGTAACCCCTATGCACGCTGATGGCTGTGTGGATTGGGAAAGTCTGGACGGACTGGTGGAGTTCCACATCAAACAGGGCACCGATGCTATTGTTGCCGTGGGCACCACCGGTGAATCGGCAACCCTGAGCACAGAAGAGCACTGTGCGGTGATTGAGCGTGTGGTTAAGGTCACCGCCGGTCGTCGTCCGATCATTGCCGGAACCGGCGCTAACTCAACCTCAGAAGCGATTGAGCTGACCCAGGAAGCAAAAAATCTGGGCGCCGATGCCTGTCTGCTGGTTACTCCGTATTACAACAAGCCTCCGCAGCGTGGCCTGATCAAGCACCACGAGGCCATTGCTGCTGCCGTGGATATTCCACAGATTCTGTACAACGTACCAGGCCGTACTGCTTGTGACATGCTGCCGGAAACCATCGCAGCCCTGGCGGATGTTGAGCAGATTGTGGCCGTTAAAGAAGCGACCGGCGATCTGGAACGTGCGCGTAAAGTCATTGAACTGGTGGGTGACCGTATGGCGGTCTATTCCGGCGATGACGCGACGGCTTATGAGCTGATCCTGCTGGGTGGTAAAGGCAATATTTCGGTAACGGCCAACGTGGCACCAGCTTTAATGCATCAGCTGTGTATGCTGGCGCTGGATGGTCAGGCGGCGGAAGCGAAAGCGCTGAATGAGCGTCTGATGAACCTGCACAATGCCATGTTCTGCGAAGCCAACCCGATTCCGGTGAAATGGGCCTTGCATAAAATGGGGCTGATGGGACGTGGTATCCGTCTGCCGCTGGTCGAGCTGGATGAGCGTTACAAGCCAAAAGTTGAGCTGTCTCTGGCTGCTCTTGAACTCATTTAAAGCAGGCGATTGCATGCGTATTTTATTGTTGCCAGCCGTTGTTATGCTGTCCGGTTGCAGCTGGATGTTCGGTGATACCTTCCGCGACCGTGCGATGGATTATCTGGATGCAGAAGAGCAGGCGCCAACCCGGACGGAGCAGGACATCCGTCTGGTAACATCTGATGCCTATGCAATCCCAGCCTTGCCGGTTACTCCGGAAAAACCATCCTCGTTCGAGACACCACAGCCGCAGCGCTATATTGCGGAAGACGAAGAGGCTGATAACGTTGCCTCTCTGAGTGAATACCGTTCTGAAGCGCTGAATCCGCGTCTGGAAAAAGATGGCGCCGGTACGCTGATCCTGCGTCTTGATGGTGGTTTTGCCAGCGCCTGGGCCTCGGTTACGGAGGCTTTGAGTGCCTCTGATCTGAAACTGACCGACCTTAACCGCAGCACCGGTACCTATTATCTGGAAATGACGACCCGCAACGATGCCGAGCAGCTGAGCTGGTGGGATCGTTTCTGGGGGGGCGACAATGTCGTGACAGAAACCTATCTGCTGAAGATGAACCGCGCCCGCCAGGGAGTGTATTTATCTCTGCTGACCGATGCCGACAATCTGGCCGGCGAAGCCTTAACGGCTGACGTGCTGAACGAGATTAAAGCCCAGCTGGAAAAGTGAGATACGCATCTTTGGGCAGTGGCAGTCGCGGAAATGCCACCATTGTTTTACAGAATGACCGCGGAGTGCTGATTGACTGCGGCTTTAACCGCAAAAATATTCTGCTGCGGCTGCAGGAGTCCGGTGTTGACCCGCGCCAGCTGGATGGTGTGTTTGTTACTCACGAGCATGGTGATCATGCCAAAGGGGTGGCAGCGTTATGTGAAGCTCTGAGCATTCCGTTTTATGCCTCCTTCGGTACGGCACGCAAAATGGAATGGACGGAACATCCGCTCTGGCGTTGTATCAGCTCTGATCAGGTAACCAGTGTGGGTGGTCTGGCGGTGTTGCCGGTCGTGGTGCCTCACGATGCGGAAGAGCCTCTGCAGTTTGTGCTGGAAAACAGCGCGGAAAAACGCCTCGGTGTTTTGTCGGATCTTGGTTCGTTAACGCCGCATATTGTGAATGTTTATCAGCGCTGCCATGCCTTACAGGTTGAAGCCAACCACGATCCGCTGATGTTGCAGAATGGTCCTTATCCGCCCAGCCTGCGTGCCAGAGTGGCCGGCAATTTCGGCCATCTGAGTAATCAGCAATGTGCTGAGCTGATCAGTCGCGTGCAGTGGGACGGCCTGCAGCATGTCACGGCAGGTCATATCAGTGAAAAGAATAACGACCGTGCTCTGGTCAGCCAGACTCTGTCTCAGGCGCTGCAATGTGCGCCGCATGAAGTATCTTTGCTGCAACAGGATCAGGTATCCGACTGGCGGCAGCTGTAACAACCGGTTTTTAAGATCCACCATTTAAGATCATCCTCGGAGAACCCCATGGAAAAGCGTGAATTACTCTACTCAGGTAAGGCGAAGTCTGTGTATACCACTGACGATCCGGACTACATGGTGCTGGAGTTCCGCAACGATACTTCCGCTTTCGATGGCAAGAAAGTCGAGCAGCTGGACCGCAAAGGTATGGTGAACAACAAGTTCAACGCCTACATCATGACTAAGCTGGCTGAAGCCGGCATTCCGACACATTTTGAACGCCTGCTGTCGGATACCGATGCGCTGGTTAAGCGTCTGGATATGATTCCGCTGGAGTGTGTGGTGCGTAATATCGCAGCAGGTTCTCTGTGCCGTCGTCTGGGTGTGGAAGAGGGTATTGATCTGGTTCCGCCAACCTTCGAACTGTTCCTGAAGAATGATGCGCTGGGCGACCCTATGGTCAATGAATACCACGCCCGTTCTTTTGGTTGGGTGGAAGATCAGCATCTGGCGCGTATGAAAGAACTGACTTTCAAAGTGAACGATGTGCTGAAACAGATTTTCCTTGAAGGTGGTCTGCTGCTGGTTGATTCCAAGCTGGAATTCGGCCTGTTTAAAGGTGAAGTTGTTCTGGGTGACGAATTCTCACCAGACGGCTGCCGCCTGTGGGATAAAGATTCCCGTGAGAAACTGGATAAAGACCGTTTCCGTCAGGGATTGGGCGGTGTGGTTGAAGCCTACGAAGAAGTGGGTCGTCGTATCGGCGTGACCTTCTGATTACCGGCCGGATTGATTTCCGGCTGCCCGTTCTTCACCGTCTTCTGGCGGTGGAGAGCACATTTTCTTTTCGTTTTATTTTCCTCTCTGTGTTTCTTTCCCTGTTGCATCTCGTCCCTTATTTGTGAAGTATTTCTTGCTGGCTGCGCAAAGAATTGGCATTCGTGCCATTTGCGGGCAAACTAGCTGCACTCGGCCGCACTGACGGTTGACTGGATAAATCATAAGAACGGGAATATCTCCATGAAAAAGACTGCAATCGCTGCGTTTCTGCTGGCTATGACACCAGTAGCCGCACAAGCTGATTTACTTTTTACCGTCGGTGCCAAAGCCAGCGTCTGGAATGCCGAAGCCGGTGGCCAGATTGATGAGGGCGTTTCTGTTGAAAAAGATGGCCTGAATATCGATTCTGACAATGGCCAGCAGCTGACCGTATTTTTTGAGCACCCGCTGCCGTTTATTCCTAATCTGAAGCTGAAGCAGACCTCACTGGAATTGGAAGGCGACGGTAATATTAACGCCCAGTTTGCTGATCAGACCTTCAACGAGAATGTCACCAGTACGCTGGATCTGAGCCACTCTGATCTGACTCTGTACTGGGGTCTGCCATTACCGGTGCCTTTTGTTGATATTAATTTTGGTCTGACTGCCCGTCAGTTTGATGGCGTTGCGGAAGTCAGTGGAAAAACCAGCAGTGTGAACGAAAGTGTTGATCTCGATTTCGTAATGCCGCTGGTATACGGTGAGGTGAAAATCGACAGCCCGTTCGGTCTGTACGCTTCTGCCGATATTAACTACATCGGTATGGGTGGTAATAAGCTGAGCGATATCAGTTATGGTATCGGTTACGATCTTCCGATTCCTGTTGTCGATATCGGTCTGGAAGCCGGTTACCGCAGCATTAATCTGAAAGCCGACAAAGACCTGGCTGACATCGATACCGATTTCGATGTGTCCGGTGCTTACTTCGGTGCTTCTTTGGCACTGGGTTTCTGATAAGAGCTGATATGTCAGCATAAAAAAAGCGGCCATGATGGCCGCTTTTTTTATGGCTTTCCGTCAGGCTATTCTTTTTCGCGGATAAACTCCGCCAGAATTTCGCCTTTCTTATGGCTGGCCACCAGAACGCTGATAACCTCTGCGCGTACGGCATGAGTCGGATGTTTGCGGTAATCCGAGTCGAGGTAGCAACGGTCTTTCAGCAGGCAGAAACGCAGGCCTAATTGCAGGCTCAGGGTACGCTCCGAGGTGTAGGGGTAGGCAACTTCCGGCGTCACATCCCAGGACAGGTCATCAAATAAACCCGGCTCCCAGCGCCAGAGAGCACTTTGCCTGTTGTTCTGGTTAACCAGTGAATCATAATTTTTAAAATTCAGAACGGCGGCAACCCAGCGTTGTCCGCGGTCGCGCAGAACTTCCTGACCAATGCGGTTAATTTCAGTTTCTTCTTTTAATGCAAATTCCAGTACGGATTTGGCCAGCTGCCCTGGCTGATACTGGGCTTTTTCATCCGGGAATAACGGGCCATAAACGGCGCTGTTCGGTAAGTTGCGCATACCAACAATGGTAAAGCTCTGTTTGTTCTGACCGTAGTTGTATTTGGCCGGCTGCAGATCGAATTGTGCATAATAGATTTTATCAGACGACAGGCCGTCTTCCGGGCTGTTGCTGAATAGAGTGTTGATCTGCTGCTGGCTGAGCTGAGTTTTTTTGCTCCAGGCTGTACGCGCATCAGAGAGACGTTCGCGGGTGCGGATTTCGCGCTCCTGTGCTTCTTTTTGTGCGGCGAGGGCGGCCTGTTCCGCGCGCTGCGCTTCAAGCAGCTGCATACGGCGTAGTTCTTCTTTGGATGGGCCGGAGCAGGCTTGTAGTGTCAGTATGCAGGCCAGAATAATCAGCATCCGCATGGTGGTATCTCCTTTATTTTTCTCATTTGCGGCGGATTATATCCTGCTTTTATCCCCTTTGTGTGACGGAAAGGATATTCCTTTGCCGACAGGTTGCAGCCGGTGCGCTGGACACTGCTGCGGTGCTGTGCGAATCTTGGCGAAAATATGCATTTGGATAATGCTGTGAAGGTTCTGTTCTGTCTGTTGTTTCTGAGCTTGTTGGGCTGCGGTGAAGGTTTGGGAAATATACCGGATGCCGAACTGCGCCAGCGTCATTATCGTTGCCAGATGGCGACGGGTTTGTCACAGGCTGAAATTCAGGTCTGCAAAAACATCAAACGGGAATGCGAGCTGCGGGCTAAAAACGGTAATTTTGCCTGCTGAATGTGGTGTGATTCTCTGTTTGCACGGAAAAACTTCGTATTGCTTTTGCTGTCATAGGAATTACTACAGGCTTGTAGTAGTGTACTGGCCTCTTGGATAACTCATGCAAGGAATTTTCATGAATCTGATTAAATCAGCACCTGCGGTCATTCTGGGTGCTTTGTTGTTGGCCGGTTGCGGTCAGGAGGACTCTGTGAAGTTAGAAAATCATGTTGATCAGGCGAGCTATGGCGTTGGTCTGAATATTGGTCGTCAGCTGTCTCGTGAAGAAGTCGACATGAATGCCGATGCGATTGCTGCAGGTATCAAAGATGCCCTGGCAAATGCTGAGCCACGTATCGGTGAAGATGTGATTAAAGCGGCTTTTGATAAAATCCGTGAAGAGCAAACCATGAAGCAGGAAGCACTGAATGACGCCGCTGCAAAAGCGGGTCAGGATTTCCTGGCTGAAAATGCCAAGCGTGAAGGTGTGACTGTGACTGAATCCGGTCTGCAGTACGAAGTTATGGTTGCTGCGGCTGATGGTCAGCCAATGCCTGAAGCTTCTGATACTGTTCGTGTGCACTATCACGGTACTCTGATTGATGGCACTGTATTTGACAGTTCTGTTGAGCGTGGCGAGCCTGCACAGTTCCCGGTTACCGGTGTTATCCGTGGTTGGGTTGAAGCGCTGCAGATGATGAAAGTCGGTGACAAGTGGAAGCTGTTTATTCCTGCTGAGCTGGCTTACGGTGCGCGCAGCCCAAGCCCGCGTATTCCTGCAAACTCCGCTCTGGTGTTTGAGGTTGAGCTGCTGGATATCGTTAAATAATTAACGCCAGTTGCAAGGTGCGGTGTATGCCGCACCTGCTCTTTCTGCTGTTCCTCTGTTTATCTCTTCTTTATTTTTTATTGTCTGTCGCATTAATCGGTGTGCTTAGCGGCCGGTTGGCCTTGTCTCAGATAATTACCCATATCGGCCAGTGTACGGCGCAAACTGTTTAGCTGATTTTCGTTTATAGCGATGGTGGATGCGCATTTCCGGCAGTCGAGCATTTTATGCTGAAGCAACTCGGCAGCACGTTTGGCATTAATAGTATTGCAGGCAGGGCAGGTAACAGGATATTGAGCTGATTGAGCAACGGAATTCACAGCAGTTCCCGCAAGTTAACATAATTGATGTCACAAGCTAGTGGAAAAGTATGAAGAATAAAAGAAAGGAATGTTAAGAGTGTAAAGTTGGTCGGGGTAGAGAGATTCGAACTCCCGACATCCTGCTCCCAAAGCAGGCGCGCTACCAGACTGCGCTATACCCCGAATGCTGTTTGGCTCCCCGAGTTGGACTTGAACCAACGACCAATAGATTAACAGTCTACTGCTCTACCGACTGAGCTATCGGGGAACTTCGTAACAGCGAGGCGTATATTACGGAGGGGGCTGTTGTTCGTCAACACCTTTTTTCAATAAAAACAAAAAACTAGCGAAGATTTTACCATCAGCGGCATTCTGTCTGTGTGGCTCGGCTAAAGTGGATTCAGGGGACGTTCAGCGGTGTATGGTCGTCAGCGGACAAAGCGGCCGAAGATGCGGCGCTGGCAGAGTAATTCATGTCACACTTTATCCGGATCATCAGTCATTGCCATGGTTTTGGCAGACGGAAGTCCGGATTGTGCCTTAGGCTGGTGTTCGGTTGCACTTGATGAGATGTTAACGAGTGACAGGAAAGCCCTGATTTCTTTGCAAAGGAGGTAGCGGATGCATATCAATGCTCCATTCGAGCTGGTTTTGTTTGGTGGTCTTGGCGATCTGGCACAACGCAAGCTGTTGCCGGCGCTGTATCTGCTGCACCGTGACGGACGCCTGCCGGCCGGGCGGATTTACTCGACCACCCGGCGGGACATCGGCGCCACCGATTTTGCCGAGATGGTTCGTGCTGCACTTAAGCGGCATGTCGCGACTGAATATCTGGAAGAAAGCAGCTGGCAGAGTTTCAGCGAGCGCCTGCACTGTCTGACCGTCGACCTTAGTGATGAAGCCCAGTACAGCCTGTTGGCCGGCGCGCTGATGCCCGGTGATATCAACCGTATTTTTTATCTGGCCACCGGTTCCGATCTCTATACCGGTATAGCCCGCGGCTTACATAACAGTGGCCTGATTCTCAGTCAGAGCAAGATCGTGCTGGAAAAGCCCATCGGCCATGACTTTGCTTCTGCTCAGGCGATTAATAACGCCGTTGCTGAATACTTTGCGGAGTCACAGATTTACCGTATCGATCATTACCTGGGCAAAGAAACGGTACAGAATCTGATGGTGCTGCGTTTTGCCAACTCCCTGTTTGAATCCCAGTGGAATCAGAAGTACATCGATCATATTCAGATCACCATTTCTGAATCTCTGGGCGTGGAAAAACGTGCGGGTTTTTATGATCAGGTCGGCGCCATGCGCGATATGTTTCAGAATCATCTGCTGCAACTGCTGTGTATTACCGCGATGGAACCACCGGCCCGGCTGGAGCCGGATGCGGTGCGTGACGAAAAGGTAAAAGTGCTCAAATCCCTGAAGGCCATTACGGCAGAGGCGGTCAGTGATAAGGTGGTTCGTGGTCAGTACGATGCTGGTGTGTCAGACGGTCAGCCGGTACCGCGCTACCGCGATGAACCCGGTGTGCAGGCAAAAAGCATGACCGAAACCTTTGTCGCGGTAAAAGTCGAGATTGATAACTGGCGCTGGGCAGGGGTGCCGTTTTATCTGCGAACCGGTAAGCGTCTGGCGGACCGGGCCTGTGAAATCGTGGTGCATTTTAAAGCCATTCCGCACTCCATTTTCCCGATGCAGCATAAAAATACCATGGCGAACAAACTGATCTTCCGCCTGCAGCCGGACGAAGGTATCCGCCTGATGCTGTGCGAAAAACGGGTAGGGCCGGGCATGAATGTTCGGCCGATGAACCTCAGTCTGAATCCGGCCAACCATAAGCAGACACGGGTGCCGGAAGCCTACGAGCGTTTGCTGTTTGATGTGCTGAGCGGTAATGCCACGCTGTTTTTGCGCGACGATGAATTACTTGAGGCATGGCGCTGGGTCGATCCGATTCTGCAGGCGTGGAACGATTCTGAACAGCGTCCTGAACCCTATACTTCGGGTTCCTGGGGGCCGGCAGCGGCAACCTTACTGCTGGCCAAAGATGGCCGTCTGTGGGATGAAAACAGCTGAGGAATGCCTATGTTGAACGGAATGCAGGATCTGCGCTTTAACAGCAGTGATACGCTGGCCAGACAGCTGGCGGGTGATCTGGCGACGCGTCTGCAGCGCTGCATTGAACGCCGTGGCCGGGCTTGCCTGGCGGTCAGCGGTGGCAAAACGCCGGTCAGTTTTTTTCAGCAGCTGGCACAGCAGCAGATCGAATGGAAGAAAGTTCTGATTACGCTGGTGGATGAACGCTGGGTGGACGAGCATGATCCGCAGAGCAATGCCGCGCTGGTGCGTGAGCATCTGCTGCAACATCAGGCGGCACAGGCTTACTTTCTGCCATTAAAAAACAAGGCAGCCTCACCTCAGCAGGGCTTTATGGACTGTGAAAATACCCTGCACGAGCAGATTGATCAGCTCGATTATGCCGTACTGGGTATGGGCAGCGATGGTCATACGGCGAGCTGGTTTCCACACAGCCAGGCACTGCCGCGCTGTCTGGATGGCAACTCCGGCGCCTGGTGTTGCCCGGTGAGCGACGAACAGATCACGCCGCCACGTATGACCCTGACCTGGAGTCTACTGGCGTGCTGACGCCATCTGTTTTTGTTATTTGACGGTGACGATAAAAACCGTGTGTTCAGTC
>NZ_DDCJ01000069.1:58071-60142 GCF_002335285.1 Thalassolituus sp. UBA2009 | reverse complement strand
GTATTTCTGCAGCTTCCGTTGCAGGGTACGGCGATGCATGTTCAGCACTCTGGCGGTTCCCGAAATATTCCCCTGTTGTTCGTTTAACACGCGCTGGATGTGTTCCCACTCCAGCCGTTCTACCGACATAACGCTGCTGTTATCCGGCATTGGTTCCTGGGGCTGGCCTGAATCGTCAAAGGCTGCGATTAATTCCTGCAGGGTGGCGGGTTTGTGCAGATAATTATGTGCGCCCAGTTTTACCGCTTCGACCGCCGTCGGAATGCTGGCATAGCCGGTCAGCATCACGATGCGGCAGTCGGGGTGTTGCTGCTTCAGGCGGCCGATCAGCCCCAGGCCGGATTCCTGCTCCAGCCGCAGATCGAGGGTTACCCACTGCGGCTGGAGATCCTGTGCGGCCTGCAGGGCTTCATCGCCGCTGGCGGCAACGGCCGTCTGATGACCCTGGCGCTCGAGACTGCGTGCCAGGACCTGACTGAAATGCAGGTCATCATCAATAATCAGGATGCGTTTATTCACTGGGTTATCCATGCTGGTGGCTCAGGGGCAGGGTGATGCGGCACAGGCTGGCGCCGTTGCTTTGTGCGATCAGGTGAACTGAACCGCCGAATTGCTCAACACTGGCATTGCTCAGGTAAAGGCCGATGCCCATTCCGTGTTCTTTCTGGCTGTGGAACAGGCTTTGCTGATGAATGTTCCCGGCAGCTTTGGGGTCGGGCTGCAGAATATTCAGATACCACTGGCCATTCTGCACTGCGCTGTGCAGGTGCACCGGCTGCTGGCCGGCCTCGGCGGCATTATCCAGCAGGTTGAGCAGCGCCTGATCAAGCAGAGGGGAGGATGGAATCTCGGCCTCACAGGCGATGCCATTATCGACCCAGAGTGCATTCGGATGACTCAGCCGCCAGCGGTGCAGCAGGCTGCTGAGCCAGACCTGTGCCTGATGATGACCAATCTGATGAGCGGTGCGCCCGGCATTGGCCAGTTGCTGCAGAGACTGGCGGCAAACGCCAACCTGCTCGCGCAGGATATGCAGATCGTGTTTGCTCAGCGGGTGGTCGGGTTGCTGGGCGATGTCGTCGAGAATCATATGCATGGTCATCAGCGGCGTACCCATTTCGTGGGCGGTGCCGGCGGCGAGGGTAGCAATGCCGATCAGCTGCTCATTTTTCAGTTGCTGTTCGCGCAGTTGCTGAATTTCCTGCTGTTGCTGCTGGGAAGATTTGAGCAGCAGCGGGATAAAGGTTACGACGATCAGAGCGCTGATAACAAAGGTCAGCCACATGCCGGCCAGATGCAGATCAAATAAGCTGTGACCCGGCAGACCATGAACATGATTACTGAGCAGCGGCTGATACCACTGAGTCAGCAGGCTGTAATCGGCAATGCAGAGCACAGTGATCAGCAGCGAATAGCTGATTGGCAGGCTGTAGGCACTGACGACCAGCAATACCAGAAAGTAGGAAATAAAGGGGTTGGTGGCGCCGCCGGTAAAAAACAGCAGGCCGGCGAGCAGCTGGCACTCGAAGGCCAGATGTAAAAGCAGATGCCAGTCCTGAATATTGCGGCGATATCCCTGCCAGCCACTGATTGCTAACAGTGGCAGATAAAGGGCGAGCAACGCCCAGGCGATATCCAGACCGGCAAAGCCCTGCCATTGCAGATAAAGCAGAAACATCAGCCAGATACTGGCGATGGATAAGCGCAGCAGGGCGAGGCGTTGCAACAGCAGGTTCAGTTTATGAGTCATGGCTGCATTATAGCGTCAGTGCCGTACTACGGCAGCAACAAGCAGCGCCTGGGAGTGTCACGTAAACACGATTCTTGATGCAGAGCAGGAATCACCGGCAGGTTGTCTTCACCGGGCCGGATACAGGAATCGTCTGGTCAAGAGGCGAGGCTTTGCATATCATTGCGCCCCTCAGACCGGGTTGCGGCAAGCGTCCGGATATCTCCTGAATCCAGCGCTATGCTGGCAGGCCAGGCTCAGAAGAAGATCGCAAGCGATGTCGAAATCCCCATTTGAACTGGAAGTCGGTAAACGCCGTACTTTCGGTATTATTTCGCACCC
>NZ_DDCJ01000069.1:14976-57879 GCF_002335285.1 Thalassolituus sp. UBA2009 | reverse complement strand
TCGCACCCCGATGCGGGTAAAACCACCATCACCGAAAAGCTGTTGCTGTTCGGTAATGCCATTCAGTTGGCCGGTACGGTAAAAGGTAAGAAAACCGGCCGTATGGCGACCTCCGACTGGATGCAGATGGAGCAGGACCGTGGTATTTCCATTACCACCTCGGTAATGCAGTTTCCGTACAACGGCCGCATGGTTAACTTGCTGGATACACCGGGTCACGAAGACTTCTCGGAGGATACCTACCGCACCCTGACCGCAGTCGATTCCGTACTGATGGTTATCGACGGCGCCAAAGGTGTAGAAGACCGGACCATCAAGCTGATGGAAGTCTGTCGCCTGCGTGACACGCCGATCTTCACCTTTATCAACAAAATGGACCGTGAAGTCCGCGACCATATTGAAGTTCTGGACGAAATTGAAACCATCCTGAAAATCAAATGCGCCCCCGTTACCTGGCCAATTGGCATGGGTAAGGCATTTAAAGGGGTGTATAACCTGATCACCGACACGATTCATGTGTTTACACCGGGTCAGGGCAGTGTGGTGCCGGATGATATTCAGATTCAGGGGCTGGAGTCCGCTGAAGCAGAAGCCTTGCTGGGTGCTGATTTAGTCGCCGAGCTGGTGGATGAAATTGAACTGGTGCGCGGCGCCAGCTATGAGTTTGATCTGGATGAATATCTGCGCGGTGAAATGACCCCGGTATTCTTCGGTACGGCACTGGCCAACTTTGGTGTACGTGAACTGCTCAACTACTTCGTTGAATGGGCACCGGCGCCATTAGCCCGTGATACTGATAAGGGGCCGGTTGCTCCGGCCGATGATAAGTTCACCGGCTTTATCTTTAAGATTCAGGCCAATATGGATCCGAAGCACCGTGACCGTATTGCCTTTATGCGTATCTGCTCTGGCACCTACAGCAAGGGCATGAAGATGAAGCACGTACGCATTGGCAAAGATGTAAAAATCGCCGATGCCGTAACCTTCCTTGCCGGTGACCGTTCGGCGGTGGAAGAGGCTATTTCCGGCGATATTATCGGTCTGCATAACCATGGCACCATCCAGATTGGTGATACCTTCACCTTTGGTGACGATATGCAGTTCACCGGTATTCCGCATTTTGCTCCGGAATTATTTAAGCGTGTGCGCCTGAAAGATCCGCTGAAAATGAAGCAGCTGCAGAAAGGTCTGCAGCAGCTGTCAGAAGAGGGTGCGACCCAGCTGTTTATGCCGCTGAATAATAACGACCTGATTCTGGGCGCGGTGGGTGTGCTGCAGTTTGATGTGGTACAGCAGCGTTTGCGTGATGAATACAAGGTGGAATGTATTTACGAGCCGGTCAGTGTCAGTACGGCGCGCTGGGTGTACTGCAGCGACAGTAAAATGCTGGAAGACTTTAAGCGTAAGGGCGGTGAAAACCTGGCCATCGATGGTGGCGGTTACCTCACTTATATTGCCCCTACCCGGGTGAATCTGAGTCTGACTCAGGAGCGCTGGCCGGATATCGATTTCCGCGCGACACGCGAACACTGAAGCTGAACACGAAGCCCGCATTATGCGGGCTTTTTGTTGGCTGTTTTCCGGTGTGTCCACGTGGTCTGCGTATTCCATTCTTTCAGATGGTTACAGTCTGATCGGGGTGCGATAGATTAAAGAGTTTGGCGGCAGAGTGTTTGCTGGCTGACGGATCGCCATTTTCAGCAGGAAGGGATTATGAAAATACTACTGGTCGATGATCATCAGATGTTTCTGGACGGGTTGAGGGGCATTCTTGCCGGGTCTGGCCTGGCGACGGATATAGATGCCGTTAATAACGGTCAGGATGCGCTGAAGAAACTGCTGTCCGGAGCATTTGATATCGCGCTGATCGACTTGCGTCTGCCGATCATGGATGGGTTTACCCTTCTGGCTGAGCTGAATCGGCGTAACAATCTGACGCCGGTTATTATTGTGTCCGCTTCCCGCGATCCGGATGATATGCAAAAAGCAGTTGAGCTGGGGGCGATGAGTTTTATTCCTAAATCGTCTTCCGGGCAGCGGATCATTCAGACAATCAACGATGTTCTGGATGGTAAAGTCACATATTCCAATGATGGTTACCCTGCTGCCGATACGGCTTTTTTAAACGAAAGTGAAGAGTGGGCGGCGCAGCATAATATGACCCGCCGGCAGCTTGAAGTGCTGCGCCTGGTCAGAAAAGGGCTGTCGAACCAGGCAATTGCCGAACAGATGTGTCTGAGTGTGGCCACGGTCAAATCGCATATCAGCGCTATTTTCCACGCGCTGGGTGCACAGAGTCGTTCCGAATCGAGCAAAAAGGCCCATCAGCTTGGGCTGGATTAGGCGGGTCTCTGTGCGGCATCCGTGGCGTGCCCAGAACAGCGCTACCGTGTCAGAGTATGAGAATGAAATTCTCGCCGAAAAAATCAGGGTAGTTCACCGTAATACACCCATGATTCTGGCGGGCAATTTACTCGGCAGCGCTCCTCTGCTGATTGTTTTCTGGCATGGCGATTACTCGACCCGCGTCATCCTCTGGTCTGTTTTACTTTATATAATGCTGGCGATCCGGATGCTGCATTATCATTTTCCCGGTAGTGCGATTGTCACGCACCGGGAAACATTCCGTTATGGCATAGAGCAGGTACTGCTGATTTTCCTGACAGGTTGTATCTGGGGGATCGGCGGGGCGATATTATTTGATGCCGATAACATCAATAATATTGCTTATCTGATTCTCACGTTTATCAGCATGATTGCTGGCAGCATGGTATCGCTGTCTTCCCGTCCGGTTGCCTATATTTTATTTTCAGCCCCTCTTATGACGCCCATGGTTCTGAGTATGTTTATTCAGGATGAATATATGTATCGCTGGATGGGATTTGGGGCTGCAGTCTATTTATTTGCGACGTTTGGCTTCAGCCGGACGATACACCGGGTTATTGATAACTCCATCCGCCTTAAATACGAAAACCTGGATCTGATCGCAGACCTACAGCAACAAACCGACCGCGCTAACCGCGCCAGTGAAGAAAAATCGCGTTTTCTCGCATCTGCCAGTCACGACCTCCGTCAGCCTCTGCATGCGGTCAGTCTGTATGCCGAAATTCTTAATAAAAAAATTGTGGTCCGTGATCAGCGTGAAGATCTGGAAAATATCAGCCAGGGGCTGGAGTCTCTGAGTGAACTGCTGGAAGCACTGTTTGACGTATCGCGTCTGGATGCCGATAACAACGTTGCCATTAATAAACAGAGTTTCTGTATCGATGATCTGCTCGACAAGCTGGAGCGGCAGTTTGTTATTGACAGCACCTTAAAAGGGCTTAGTTTCAGCGTCGATTACTGCAATTGTGTGGTTTACTCCGACCCGGTTCTGCTGGAACGGGTGCTGACTAATCTGCTGGTTAATGCCGTGAAATATACCTCGGAGGGTGGTATCCGGGTGTTATTTGAAGCAGCAGATCAACAGGTTAAATTGCGTATTATCGATACCGGTATTGGCATCTCAGAAGAAGATCTGGACTGTATTTTTCAGGAATTTTTTCAGGTACATAATCAGGAGCGTGACCGTAAGCGCGGTCTGGGGCTGGGGCTGGCTATTGTGCAGCGGATTCTCAAACTGCTGGGCCACGAAATACAGGTGAGTTCGGTATTGGGGCAGGGAACTGAGGTTGCCTTACTGCTGCCGCTCAGCCATGAGCCGCTACCTGCTAAACCGGCTCTCGCAGGCAGCCCGGAAGGATACAACGCTTTTGCCGGGCTGAATATCATGGTGGTTGATAATGAAGCCTCCATTGTTATGGCGATGGAGTCGCTGTTATCGGTCTGGGGAAGTCACTGCATCAGTTTTTCCTCAACCAGTGACGCGCTTGCTGCGATAGCAGACGGATTTATTCCGGATTTTATGATCGTTGATTACCGTATGCCTGGCCGGTATGACGGCTGTTCTTTTGTGCATGAAGTCAGGCGGACGTTGGCGGATGTTCCGGCTCTGATTGTCACCGGCGATACCAGTGACGAAGTGGTCAGCAGCTTCCACCGTCAGCGGCTGGATTATCTGCACAAGCCCATCAAGCCGGCGCAGCTGAGAATGCTGGTGGCACGTATACTGCGCCGTCATGCAGAGGCACAGGGAAGCATTGCGCAGGATCGTATGCACTGATAATAAGGTCAGTGCTGTCTTGCAGCTGCAGAGATCTGAGCTAGGCTTTAGCCAGTTATCGTTCTGCGGGTTAATCGTTATGGTTGCTTTTTTTCTGGTCGGCATGGCGCTGGCCTGTGCTCTTTGTTACAGCGCTTACTTCCTGTTGCAGGCAAAGGTTCTGGATGAAACGCTCACGATGGATGACGGCAAGGGCTATTTTCTGGTAGCCTGCATCCTGATTGGTTTTGTCGTCAGCGTTACCTGCTTCTATGTCGGGCAAACGCTGGGTTACGACCAGCAGGAAGACACCTCGACCATGATGGCTCTGGCCATTCTGCTCGATATCATGGTCACCATGCTGACCCTGATTTACGGTCTGGTGAAGTTCCGCGAGCCGGAACATTACTGATCAAATCATAGCCGGTACAGATACCTGAACCGCCGTTTGCTGACCGCAAACGGCGGTTTCTTTTACTGTGTCGGCGGGCGCCATCCCAGTGCCGGTGCGGGCTTAACCGCAGTGGCCGGTCGGATCATAATTCATACAGGATTATGACTTGCGGAAGAATCTTCCTTCCTATAGAATGCCGCCCTCTTTTCGAATCAACATGCCCTTAAAGGCGAGAAATTGATGAAAACATACAGCGCGAAACCCGAAACCGTAAAACGTGAGTGGTTTGTAGTTGATGCAGCTGAACAGACGCTGGGTCGCCTGGCCACTGAGGTTGCTCGCCGTCTGAGAGGCAAGCACAAGCCAGAATACACTCCACACGTTGATACCGGCGATTACATCGTTGTTATCAATGCAGACAAAGTTAAAGTTACCGGTAATAAAACCAGTGACAAGATGTACCATCATCACACTGGTTACCCAGGTGGTCTGAAGTCTATTTCTTTCGAGAAACTGATCGACCATAAGCCTGAAATGGTAATCGAACTGGCCGTTAAAGGTATGCTTCCAAAGAATCCTTTAGGTCGTGCCATGTACAAAAAAATGAAAGTTTATGCTGGTAGCGAGCATCCGCATACCGCTCAGCAGCCGCAAGAACTGAAACTGGGATAATATGATGGCAGTCTCTCAATACTATGGTACCGGTCGTCGTAAGACTTCCACAGCTCGTGTGTTCCTGCGTCCTGGTACAGGCAGCATCGTAGTTAACAAGCGTCCTCTGGATGTTTACTTCGGTCGTGAAACCGCTCGCATGGTTGTTCGCCAGCCACTCGAACTGACTGAAAACCTGACCAAGTTTGACGTTATTGTTAACGTTAACGGCGGTGGTGGTAACGGTCAGGCCGGTGCTATCCGTCACGGTATTACCCGTGCACTGATGCAATACGACGAAACTCTGCGTCCTTCTCTGCGCGCAGCGGGTTATGTTACCCGTGACGCTCGTGAAGTTGAGCGTAAGAAAGTGGGTCTGCGTAAAGCACGTAAGAAGCCACAATTCTCCAAGCGTTAATTCGCTCGAAGGATACAAAAAGAAGCGTTCATTGGCCTATGTCAATGGACGCTTTTTTTATGCCCAAAACCCCATGTTCTGTGGGTTTTTCAGGTTGTTTCCACCTCCCAATTTCTTTACTATGTGCGCCGCTCTGTATGCTACGCTGGGTCTGTACAAAAAACATACAGCAGGCTCCTGACCTTGTAGCACAAAAGAATTTTTTTGATGGGAGAAGATGGTAATGAGTCAAGACGGCGTGAATAAGGGTCGGCGTACTCTGCTCGTAGGCGCTACAGCCGGCGTCGGTGCTGTCGGCGCTGGCTTTCTCGCAGTACCCTTCGTGAAATCTTGGTTGCCAAGTGAGAAGGCGAAAGCAGCAGGTGCTCCGGCAAAAGTCGATATCAGCAAAATTGAGCCAGGTGCGATGCTGACCGCCGCATGGCGTGGTAAGCCGGTGTATATTGCACGCCGCACTCAGGAAACTCTGGACAATCTTCCGGCGCTGAACAGCCGCCTCAAAGATCCTGAAAATTCCAATAAAGAACAACAGCCAGCCTATGCGGATAATATTAACCGTTCGCGTAAGCCGGAATTTATTGTACTGCTGGGTGTGTGTACTCACCTGGGTTGTGCACCGAAATACTTTGCTGAAGTTCAGCCGGAAGCATTCGATGCAAACTGGCAGGGTGGTTGGTTCTGCCCATGTCACGGTTCCCGTTTCGACCTGTCAGGTCGTGTATTTAACGGCTCACCGGCAGCCTCTAACCTGGTCGTTCCCCCATATTCCTTCGAGGGCGACAATGTTCTGGTAATCGGTGTCGATGAGGAGAACGCTTAATGAGTAAGCAGCAAAACACTCTGATGGGCTGGATTGATGACCGTCTGCCGGTTACCCAGACCTATGAAAAGCATATGTCCAAGTACTATGCACCGAAGAACTTCAACTTCTGGTATTTCTTCGGCGTACTGTCAATGATGATGCTGGCTAACCAGATTCTGACTGGTGTCTGGCTGACTATGAACTTCGTGCCAAGTGCCGAAGGCGCTTTTGCCTCTGTTGAATACATCATGCGTGATGTTGAGTGGGGCTGGCTGATCCGCTACCTGCATTCCACTGGTGCGACCTTCTTCTTTATTGCCGTTTATCTGCACATGATGCGTGCGATTCTGTACGGTTCATACCAGAAGCCACGTGAGCTGATCTGGATCTTCGGTATGCTGATTTATCTGGCTCTGATGGCGGAAGCTTTCATGGGTTACGTACTGCCATGGGGACAGATGTCTTACTGGGGTGCGCAGGTAATTATCTCTCTGTTCTCAGTTATTCCTTTCGGTATTGGTGATGCTCTGACTGAGTGGATCCGTGGTGACTTCCTGATTTCCGGTGCCACCCTGAACCGCTTCTTCGCTCTGCACGTTATTGCTGTGCCTCTGGTGATTGTGATGCTGGTGGTTCTGCACCTGCTGGCGCTGCACGAAGTTGGCTCTAACAACCCGGATGGCGTTGATATCAAAAAACTGAAAGACGAAAACGGCAAGCCGCTGGATGGTATTCCGTTCCACCCTTACTACACCGTTCATGACCTGGTGGGTATCGTCGTCTTCCTGATGATTTTCTGTACCGTACTGTTCTTCTTCCCTGAAGGTAACGGTTTCATGCTGGAGTACGCTAACTTTGAGCCAGCTAACGGCCTGAAGACACCTGCACACATTGCTCCTGTATGGTACTTCGGTGCGTTCTACGCAATTCTGCGTGCAGTACCGGATAAGCTGCTGGGCGTTATTGCTATGGCTGCTGCTATTGCTGTGCTGTTTGTTCTGCCATGGCTGGATCGCAGCCCGGTTAAGAGCTGGCGCTACAAAGGCTGGATCAGCAAAGTATTTATTGTTGTATTTGCTGCCGCCTTCGTTGAACTGACCTGGCTTGGTACTCAGCCAGCAAACGACCTGAATACTTTCCTGGCTCGTTTCTGCTCAGTTATTTACTTTGGCTTCTTCCTGCTGATGCCGTTCTACACCCGCATGGAAAAAACCAAACCAGTACCAGAGCGCGTAACCGGGGGCCACTGATAATGAAAAAAGTATTCGCGTTAATTGCCGCATTTATCCCAGCGTTTGCACTGGCTTCTGAGTCAGGTGTGCATCTGGATAAGCACCTTACAGATCTGACTGACACTGCATCTCTGCAGCGTGGTGCACAGACCTTTGCTAACTACTGCATGGGCTGTCACTCTCTGGAGCATGCCCGTTTCAACCGTGTTGCCCGCGATCTGGGTATCCCGGAAGATCTGATGAAAGAAAACCTGATTTTTGCCGACAAGCAGTTCGGTGAACTGATGACCATCGGTATGCAGAAGGAAGACTCCAAGCGCTGGTTTGGTGCGACTCCTCCGGATCTGACTCTGGTTGCCCGCGTACGTCGCCCTGACTGGGTATATACCTACATGCGCAGCTTCTACGAAGATCCAAGCCGTCCATGGGGCGTGAACAACGTTGTATTTAAAGACGTTGGTATGCCGCATGTTCTGGCGGATCTGCAAGGCCGTCAGGTAAAAGGTACCGCACAGGTTGCTGTTGGTTTTGATACCCTGACTGGTCAGGAAATCACCGAAGAGCACGAAGGTGTTCTGTACCTGGCTGAAGAAGGCAAGCTGTCTGCTGAAGAGTACGACAAAGTTGTGTATGACCTGGTTAACTTCCTGGTTTACATGGCTGAGCCAATTGCCGTTGAGCGTGAGCGCATCGGCTGGTGGGTACTGTTATTCCTGGCAATCTTCTTTGTTCCTGTATATATGCTGAACAAAGAATACTGGCGCGACGTTAAGTAATACGTCCGGCAGTTAATTGCCTGCACAGCCCGTCCGCTTTTGCGGCCGGGCTATCTTTGTTTTTGGGTTTGCTAAGAGGTAAGGAAATTATGGGGGTTGTGGCTAAACGCTCTTCCATGACGTTCTATTCGGATGCGTCAGATCATTACAGTCACCGTGTACGTATCGTACTGGCTGAAAAAGGGGTGGCGGTAGAAATTCATGACGTCGATCCCGACAACAAGCCAGAAGATCTGGCATCACTGAACCCATACAACTCGCTGCCGACACTGGTGGATCGCGATCTGGTTCTGTACGAACCAAACGTGATGATGGAATACCTCGACGAGCGCTTTCCGCATCCGCCGCTGCTGCCGGTTTACCCGGTTGCCCGTGCGCAGAGCCGTCTGTGGATTAACCGCATCGAAAAAGACTGGGGCGGCCTGATCGACACCATCCTTAATGGTAAAGGTAAAGACGTTGAGGCTGCCCGTAAGCAGCTGACTGACAGCCTGATCGCAACCAGCCCGATCTTTGCAGAACTGCCATATTTTATGAGCGAAGAGTTCTCCATCGTTGATTGCTGCGTTGGCCCGATCCTGTGGCGTCTGCCTGTACTGGGTATCGAATTGCCGGAGAAATCCTGTAAGCCGATGCTGCAATATATGGAGCGTCTGTTCGAGCGTGAATCCTTTATCGCCAGCCTCTCTGAAGCTGAGCGGGAAATGCGCGACTGATGAGTAATACCATGACACCCAGCCGCCCGTATCTAATGCGGGCGCTGAATGAGTGGATTCTCGATAATCAGTGCACGCCTTACGTTCTGGTTGATGCCTTACTGCCCGATGTTCAGGTTCCGCAGGAATATGTGAATAACGGGCAGATTGTGCTGAATATCAGTCCCGGGGCAGTGCAGAACCTGCTGATTGATGAAAGCGGCCTGTCGTTTAATGCCCGCTTTGGTGGTGTGCCTATGGCAGTCTTCGTTCCTGTCATTGCCATACTGGCAATTTATGCACGCGAAAATGGCCAGGGTATGGTGTTTGGCTCTGAAGCCGGAGCACCGGACCCGGACGATCCGCAGCCGCCGAAGAAAAAACCTGCAACGGATACTCCGTCAGGTGGCGCAAGACCTTCGCTGAAAGTGGTGAAGTAGTTGTTTTCGTCAAAATAAAAGAACCGCCGTCAGGCGGTTTTTTTTATGTCTGCCTGTTACCCAGTCCTGCTCCTCCCGGGCTGTTATTCAATAAATGGCGCGTCTTTGACCACTTTTGAAAATTTATTGTGATAGCTATCGATAAATGAAGATCCTGCGCTTGAAGGCAGAAACTGGCTGAGCATAATGCCTGACCAATTGGTCAAGTATTAATGGTCGGATCGCTATGCGCCTCTGTATGTTAAATCTGTTACTCGTATGTTTGTACTCACTGACAACTGCTGCTCATGCACAAATTAAAGCGGCTTTCATTTATGTCGGACCAGCAAAAGAAGTGGGCTGGTCACACTCGCATGACGAAGGCCGTCAGTACCTGGAAAAAGTTTTCGGTGCGGATGTTAAAACTGAGTATGCAGAATTCGTACAGGAAGGGCGGGCTTCCGCCGAGGCGATCCGTAAACTGGCTGAAAATAACGATATTATTTTTACCACCTCACAGGGCTATATGGTCACCACAGCGCGTGTTGCACGCGAATTTCCGGCGGTTAAATTTGATAACGCAACCGGACTGCGTCTGAGTGATAATCTCGGCAGTTATGCTGCACGTGCTTATGAACCGCGCTATTTATCCGGCATGATTGCCGGTGCCATGACCCGCAGTAACCGCATTGGTTTTGTTGCCGCCCATGCTATTCCGGAAGTTATCCGTGGTATTAACGCATTTACTCTTGGCGTGCGCCGGGTAAACCCTCAGGCGGTTGTTGAAGTAAAGTGGACCCGTCAGTGGTACGCGCCGGACAAAGCCTCTGAGCTGGCCCGTGAACTGCTGAAAAGCGGTGCTGATGTGCTGACCCATCACACCGACTCGCCAGCGGTTGTTAAAGAAGCAGAAGCCGCTGGCGTGTTTGCCATCAGCTTCCACTCCAATATGTCAGAATTTGCCCCGACCAAACAAATTGCCTCGGTTGGTTATGATTGGGGAAAATACTACGCCACACAGATTCAGGCGTTAAAAGAAGGCAACTGGAGCAGCAAGCGATTGTGGCTGGGTATGAGTGAGGATATTGCCCAGCTGAATAATCTCAGCGATCAGATTCCGGCAGCAGTGCGCGATCAGGTGTCGCAGGTTGAAAAGGAAATAAAGAATAAAACCTTCAGCGTTTTCTCCGGCCCTGTTCTTAACAGTCGCGGTCGTCCACTGGTTCGCGCCGGCGAATCTCTCACCGATGATGAGCTGCTGCGTATGAACTGGTATGTGGAAGGCGTGGTTGGTGAGATGCCGTCGTTTTGATATCTATGTGGATTGATCTTGCTGGATATAAGAAACCGCTGAAAGGCGGCTTCTTATTCAGTCGTGCAGTAATCCGACTTCATCTGCTTCCAATGTTCTATCTGTAATCTAAGCTCTGGTGTCATGAAGGAATAACCTGCTGGTTGAGGGCGGGGCTGATCATTTGCAATGATTTTGCTTATATTACTTAGGCTAACTATATTGGCGCGCTCTAGATTTTTTGTTACAGGCATGAAAACTAAAGCTTCTCCTATCTTTCCTAATATTACTGCACACTTATAGTAAGTATTTTTCAACTGAATTTCGTACATGTCGTGATTTAGGTAATTAGATTGTGTAGGTGGTAACTCCCGGGTGGCAGTCAGACATGCTGATGCAGCGAAGAATATACCGAGACTTGTGGGAATAAGCATTCCTGATTTTTTGCTTAAATAGTTCGCCATTAAGAAAAATATTAGGGCAATCAATAGTAGTGCTTCTGCAGCAATGAGATTTGTCCTCTCAAAGGAAAATATTAATGGACCTGAACTGTCCGATAACAATGAGAAATCAATTCCGACTTTTGAGTAGTAGTATTTGGCCAATAAGTAATTGGTAAGGTAGAAAACTGTAGTAACGAAGGGAATTGTTGCTAGTAGTTTCCAGTTCTCGATAGGCTGTTGGCTCGACTTGTCCATGTGTGCTCCTCAATATTCATTTGTCCGCCAAATAGAAAACTGGGCGATTACCCAGTTTCCTATTCGCGTAGCAACAGATGTTTGACTTCTGGTGTTCAGCTTTAAGAGTTCGACTACGGACAAACAAATTCCTCCGCTTGCTGAGCCTCTTCAGCAGTATGCCCATAATGGCCTGTGGTTAATCACTTTGTCCGCTTTTTGCATCAGGTCAATAAAAGGCCTGATGTTTCTAGGCAAGTGTTGCCAGGCAGCCTTGCCAGTCTTGGTCGGTAACCGATACCCGGGCTATCGGAATTCGGTTGTTACACTGTGATGCCTGCTTCTGATTCAGATTTCAAGCATCAAACGGACTTTTCGGCTCCCACGGATGCGGACGCTCGAACGCATCTTTCTGCTCGATCATGGCCTTAATATTTTCCAGGTTCAGGCGGAATACCCGCTCACCTTCGAACTGACTGACCCAGAATACAAAATGTTCAAAAACGGAATATTTTGTATGGTCGTCGAGATCACCTTCAAAGGTCAGGCGGGTGGTGCCATTGCCCAGATCTTCATATAGCTGATAGGCGGTAAACTGAAAACGCTCGAATAATTCCCAGCTGGTGTTGGAGACATTATAGGTGCGCAGGGTACGGCGCTTGTATGGTTCAGCGGTCAGCGTGCGTTCATCCCAGAAAAATCCTTCTTCATTGTCGTTGCGGAAGCAGCGGCGCAGGGCACCGATCTGGCCTTCGGCAACCGGTGAACTTTCCAGTGGGCGGATATGATCGAAGATTACCGACCAGCCTTTCGCGTGGCGGTTATCAGAAAGAAAATCCCAGACTTCTTTGACGGGCGCATTAATAACAACGCTGTGTGAAGTAACAACGTGGCGCTGGGCCTGAGCAATAAGGATAACAACAGACAAAGTGACAACGGCCACCAGTCCGGCTAATAGTTTTTTCATAAGCGTTTCCGGATAAATAAGGAGGTGAGTCGTGAGATATCCGGCAGAAAGAGTGCCGGAAAATAATTCCGTCCGTGGTGCTTTTATTATGGTGTTATAAAACGCCCACCGTGGTTATTGGCGGCGGGCGCTGAGGGGCTTACAGCTCTGACAGTTTTTTCTGCAGTACGTCCATAACCACCTGCGGGTTAACCCCTTTAGCGGCTTTACGCACCAGACCAATAAAAGGCCCGATGGCTTTGGCACGTTTATCTTCCGGAGTGGCCAGATAGCCTTCAACCAGTTTCGGGTTGGCAGCCAGAACCTCGGCCACAATGGCTTCGATTGCGCCGCTGTCGGATACCTGTTTCAGGCCCAGAGAATCGACCAGCTTGTCGACGCTTTCTGCGCTGCCGTCACCTTTTCCTTCGACCAGAGCGTTAAAGACTTCTTTTGCACCACCGTTGTTCAGGGTGTTGTCTTTAATCAGCTGCAGAATGCGGCCCAGTTGTTCGGCGCTGACGGCCAGTTCGCCGATGCTGATTTCGAGACGGTTCAGCGTGGCAGACACATCCCCCTGTACCCAGTTGGCCGCCAGCTTATAGTCGTTGGCGATTTTTGCCGCGGTTTCGAAATAGTGTGCCAGCTCACGGTTGGCCGCCAGTACGGCAGCATCGATTGCGCTCAGGCCGTGTGCGTGGGCAAAGCGGGCACGTTTCGCATCCGGCAGTTCCGGCAGGGTGGCACGTACGGCTTCAACGTAGTTGTCGTCGATGATTACCGGTAATAAATCCGGGCAAGGGAAGTAGCGGTAATCGTTGGCAACTTCTTTGGAGCGCATGGCGCGGGTTTCGTTTTTGTCGGCATCGTACAGGCGGGTTTCCTGAATGATTTTGCCGCCGTCTTCGAGAATATCCATCTGCCGTGCAATTTCTGCATCGATGGCACGTTCCACGTTGCGGAAAGAGTTTACGTTTTTAATTTCGGTGCGGGTGCCGAATTCTTCCTGACCTTTCGGGCGCAGGGAAACGTTACAGTCGCAACGCATTGAACCCTGGGATAAATCGCCGTCGCAAATACCCAGGTAAGTCACGATGCTGTGCATTTTACGGAAATAGGCTGCGGCTTCTTTGGCGTTGCGCATTTCCGGCTCGGATACGATTTCAATCAGCGGTGTGCCGGCACGGTTCAGGTCGATACCGGACATACCGTTAAAGCCTTCGTGCACCGATTTACCGGCGTCTTCTTCCAGGTGCGCACGGGTAACGTTAATACGCTTGCTGCTGCCGTCTTCCAGTTCGATATCGATATGGCCGATGCCAACAATCGGATGGTGCAGCTGGGTGGTCTGGTAGCCTTTGGGAGAATCCGGGTAGAAATAGTTTTTACGGTCAAAAACCGATTTCAGGCCGATTTCTGCGTCAATGGCGAGACCGAATTTCACTGCCATACGCAGTGCTTCTTCGTTAAACGCTGGCAGTACACCAGGCAGACCCAGATCGATGGCACAGGCCTGGGTATTGGCGTCGGCACCGTACGCGGTCGACGAGCCGGAGAAAATTTTCGATTTGGTGGCCAGCTGAGCGTGAATCTCAAGGCCGATTACAACTTCCCATTCCATGATTCGCTCCTCAGATGTCAGCCTGGTTTTTAAGGTCAGGTGTTTTCAGATGCCAGTCGGTGTGTTGCTGGAATTTATGCGCAGCATTCAGCAGACGGCCTTCGTCAAAATAATTACCGATCAGCTGTAAGCCGACAGGTAAGTTGTTTACCTGACCACAGGAAATCGACATGCCAGGCAGGCCTGCCAGATTCAGGGCGATGGTGAAAATATCTTCAAGGTACATGTCGACCGGGTCTGCGGTTTTTTCGCCGCATTTAAATGCCGGCGTCGGAGTGGTTGGTCCCATGATGATATCGACTTCGTTAAAGGCATTCACAAAGTCATTTTTAATCAGGCGGCGTACCTGCTGCGCTTTTTTGTAGTAAGCATCGTAGAAACCGGCAGACAGGGCATAAGCACCGACCATAATGCGGCGTTTAACTTCGATACCGAAACCTTCACCACGCGAGCGTTTGTACAGGTCGTTAATATCCTGCGGATTTTCGCAACGGTAACCAAAACGTACACCGTCCATGCGTGACAGGTTGGCGGAGCACTCGGCCGGCGCAATGATGTAATAGGCAGGAATGGCCAGATGGGTATTCGGCAGTGAAATTTCTTTCACTTTCGCGCCCATTTTTTCGTATTCGGCGATGGCGTTGCGCACCTGCTGCTGCATTTCGGCACTTAAATCGCTGCGGAAATATTCTTTCGGCAGGCCGATGGTTAAACCTTCGATGCTGTTATTCAGTGTGGCGGTGTAATCCGGTACTTCACGGTCAACACAGGTGGAGTCTTTGGCATCAAAGCCGGCCATAACATTGAGCATCATGGCGGAGTCTTCGGCGGTACGGGTAATGGTACCGGCCTGATCGAGACTGGAGGCGTAAGCAATCATGCCCCAGCGTGATACGCGGCCATAGGTTGGCTTCAGGCCGGTCAGGCCACAGAAGGCGGCCGGCTGGCGGATCGAACCACCGGTATCGGATGCCGTGGCACCTGGTACCAGTTGCGCGGCTACGGCGGCGGCTGAACCACCGGAAGAGCCACCGGGAACACGGTCGGTATCCCAGGGGTTTTTAACGGCGCCGAAAAAAGAGCTTTCGTTGGATGAGCCCATGGCAAATTCATCCATGTTCAGCTTACCCAGAGACACGGCACCGGCGTTGTTGAAGTTTTCAACAATGGTGGCGTCGTAAGGCGCAACGAAATTGCTCAGCATTTTTGAGCCGCAGGTGGTCAGAACACCGTTGGTACAGAAAATATCTTTATGTGCCATCGGCACGCCGGTCCAGGCATCGGCATTGCCGGCTGCGCGACGGGCATCGGCGGCTTTGGCCTGAGCCAGTGCCTGTTCTTCGCTCACGGTAATGAAACTGTTGTAGCGATTATCGGTCTGTTTGATGCGGGAAAGCAGGTTCTCAGTAATTTCGACACTGCTGTATTCACCGGCCGCCAGATCGCGGGAAATTTCTGCGATGGTTTTGTTATGCATAAGGAATCCTTGTCCCCGGGGCTGAGCCTCAGGTTTTGCTGTTACTCAACGACGCGTGGTACGAGGTAGTAGCCGTTTTCGGTCTGAGGAGCGATCTGCTGGAAATGATCGCGGTTATTCTCTTCGGTCACGACGTCAGCCCGCAGGCGCTGAACTGCATCCAGCGGGTGGGCCATTGGTTCGACAGATGAGGTGTCGACGGCGGATAACTGATCGACCAGGTCGAGAATGTTGCTCAGATTTTTCTGGTATTCCGCGATTTGTGCCTCGTCGATTTGCAGACGGGACAGATCGGCAATGTCACGAACCTGTTGCTGGTCCAGAGCCATGTGCTTACTCCAGTGTTGATGCCTGTTGGAAAGGTGCCGAGCGTAGCATAAATGCGCCTTGCCCTAAATCCCCACCATTGCTAGAGTTACCCACAATTTTGCCACCTGTGAACAGGAATCGATTGGATGTTTAAGAAGTTAAGAGGCCTGTTTTCCAGTGATCTGTCGATCGATCTGGGAACTGCAAACACTCTGATTTACATGCGTGATCAAGGCATTGTCCTCAATGAGCCATCAGTTGTAGCCATCCGTCTGCAGGGTCATCAGAAAAGCGTGGCAGCGGTAGGTACCGAAGCAAAACGTATGCTGGGTCGTACTCCGGGAAATATTCAGGCCATCCGGCCAATGAAAGACGGTGTAATTGCCGACTTTGAAGTGACTGAAAAAATGCTGCAGTACTTTATTAAAAAAGTGCACGAAAGCAGTTTTATGACTCCAAGCCCACGGGTTGTGGTCTGTGTGCCGTATCAGGCAACCAAGGTTGAACGCAAAGCGATCCGCGATTCTGTTCTGGGTGCCGGTGCACGTCGTGCTTATCTGATTCATGAACCAATGGCTGCAGCGATTGGTGCCGGCCTGCCGGTTGATGAAGCGCGTGGCTCCATGGTTGTGGATATCGGTGGTGGTACCACCGAAATCGCCATCATCTCCCTGAGTGGCGTAGTTTATGCGGAATCGGTAAAAGTGGGTGGTGACCGTTTTGATGAGGCCATCGTCGCTTATATCCGCCGCAACTACGGCAGCCTGATCGGTGAAGCGACCGCTGAGCGTATCAAACAGGAAATCGGTACCGCCTATCCGGGTGGCGAAGTACGTGAAATTGACGTCCGTGGCCGTAACCTGGCCGAAGGTATTCCGCGCAGCTTTACCCTGAACTCCAATGAAATTCTCGAAGCGCTGCAGGAATCGCTGGCGGCTATCGTGCAGGCGGTTAAGGGTGCGCTGGAGCAATCTCCACCGGAGCTGGCGTCTGACGTTGCCGAGCGCGGTATGGTGTTGACCGGTGGTGGCGCATTGCTGCGTGACCTCGACAAGCTGCTGAGTGAAGAAACCGGCCTGCCGGTGATCGTTGCTGATGATCCTCTGACCTGTGTCGCCCGTGGCGGCGGTAAGTTCCTGGAAACGGCAACAGAGCAACAGCTGGAAATGCTGGTGCTGGATTAATCGCCGGAAATAAGTGCTGAAAAAGCGGAGCTTTGGCTCCGCTTTTTTTATGCTTAAAGCATTCCTTTATGCGGCGGAAGCGCTGACTCAGGCCTGCCGGTGCTGGTTCCTGTTTGTGCTTGGCGGTATAGTTAGCCACTTCAATTTTTATTCGGGTACAGCGTTATTAAGTCGCAGTTTCAGGTGCCGACGTTTCAGCGGCAGCGGGTATTGGGGATTGTTGTTCTGGCACTGGC
Source organism: Thalassolituus sp. UBA2009 (assembly GCF_002335285.1). Taxonomy (NCBI): domain Bacteria; kingdom Pseudomonadati; phylum Pseudomonadota; class Gammaproteobacteria; order Oceanospirillales; family Oceanospirillaceae; genus Thalassolituus; species Thalassolituus sp. UBA2009. Next base: position 40,610 of record NZ_DDCJ01000069.1, on the reverse strand, counting down.
GCTGATGTGGCTGGACAGTCACGCTCCGTGGTTACAATCCGTGCGTTATATCACCGGCTATCTGCTGGCGCCTGCGCAACAGGTGGCTCTGGTTCCCTCCGCTATTGGTAACTGGTTTGGCGAATCCGCTGCCAGCCGTCAGGAATTAACCAACGAAAATAAACAGCTGACAGCGCGCAATCTGGTACTGGAGCTGCGTGCCCAGCGCCTGGCCGCGCTGGAAGCGGAAAATATTGAACTGCGTGAATTACTCAGTGCTTCTGAGCAGGTCGATGACCGCGTGCTGGTCACCGCCGTGGTGGCCGTTGATCCTGATCCTTTCAGCCAGCAGATTCTGATCAATAAAGGCGGCGAAGACGGCGTATTTATCGGCCAGCCTGTGCTGGATGCCTACGGCCTGCTTGGTCAGGTGATCGATGTAATGCCCTACAGTGCGCGGGTGCTGATGATTGCCGACTCCAACCATGCGATTCCGGTGCAGGTAAACCGCAATGGTGTGCGCGCAATTGCCGTTGGCACCGGTGCGCTGGATGAACTCGAACTGATTTATGTGCCCAATACCGCCGACATTATCAAGGGCGACCTGCTGGTCAGCTCCGGTCTGGGCGGGCGTTATCCGCGTGGTTATCCGGTAGCAACCGTTACCAAAGTAGAAAATATTCCCGGAAAATCTTTTGCCGCCGTTACGGCAGAACCCAGTGCTCATCTGGATCGCAGCCGGCATTTATTGCTGGTGTTCAGTCATGGCTCCGGTCAGGTACCACCGGGCGGCTTATGGCAGGGTAAAGAATGAATATCCGTGCACTGATTCTAGTGGCTACCGGTATGTTTCTGGCCTTTGTGCTTGAGCACCTGCCTATGCCCGATATTCTGTTGTGGCTGCAGCCGGCCTGGGTGTTGTTATTGGTAACCCTGCTGGTGCTGCATGCGCCACATATTTTTGGTTTATGGCTGGCCGTGCCGCTGGGGCTGATGCTGGATGTCGAGCACAATTCGTTGCTTGGTATGCACGTACTCACGCTGGCAGTGCATATTTTTGTGCTGCAGCTGCTGTACCGGCGTATGGCGATGTTTAATTTTCTGCAGCAGACCGCCGTGGTGTTCTTGCTGGTGGTGCTGCAGCAGTTACTGAGTTACTGGGCGGTAGCGCTGGTGAGTGAAAATATGGTGCCGGTATCGCTCTGGACTCCGGCCCTGACCTCGGCGCTGGTCTGGCCCTGGGTGTACGCCTTAACCCATATGGCGCTGGCGCGCCTGCATCTGTCATGACAGATGCAAAAGGCCTGATTCTGGCGTCCGCTTCGCCACGGCGGCGGGAGTTACTGCAGCAGATTGGTGTGCAGTTTCGTGTGCAGGTGGCCGATATTGACGAAACACCGCAGGCGGGAGAGACACCGGCTGCTTATGTTGCCAGACTGGCACTGGGCAAGGCACAGAAGGTTGCAGCAGCTAACCCCGGTTGTGTGGTGCTGGGTTCAGACACCACGGTAGTGCTGGACGATGAGATTCTCGGTAAGCCGGAAAACGATGCCGATGCAGCGCGTATGCTGGCCGCCCTGGCTGGTCGTCGCCATCAGGTCATGACCGCCGTTGCCCTGGTGCAGGATGATCAGCAGCGGGTGCAGACGGTCATCACCAATGTCCATTTTACGCCGTTAAGTGCCGCGCAGATCACCGCCTATGTGGCGACCGGCGAGCCGGCCGATAAAGCCGGAGCTTATGGAATACAGGGACTGGGCGCAGTGCTGGTGGACGCCATTGAAGGCAGTTACAGCAATGTGGTTGGTCTGCCGCTGACGGAAACAGCGGCCATGCTGCAAGAATTTAATATTCCCATCTGGGACAAGGATTAAGCCTGTGAATGCAGAAATTCTGATGAACGTTACCCCGACGGAAACGCGGGTAGCGGTGGTCGAGAACGGCGTGGTGCAGGAAATTTTCCTCGAACGCACCAACCACCGCGGACTGGTCGGCAACATTTATAAAGGCAAAGTAGTGCGCGTGCTGCCCGGTATGCAGGCGGCCTTTGTCGATATCGGTCTGGAGCGGGCTGCTTTTATTCACGCGGCGGAAATCGGCACGGGTGATGGCAATGCGCCGATCAGCCAGCTGGTACACGAAGGTCAGGCGCTGGTAGTGCAGGTTACCAAAGACCCTATCGGCACCAAAGGTGCCCGTCTGACCACTCAGCTTGCTATTCCGTCACGCTATCTGGTGTATATGCCGGGAGCGGATCATGTCGGCATTTCACAGCGTATTGATGATGATGGCGAACGCGAGCGTCTGAAGCAGCTGGTGAATAACTGCATGGAAGCGGAAGGTCTGACCGGCGAAGCGGGGTTTATCCTGCGTACCGCGGCTGAAGGCGTGGGCGATGATGAAATTCTGTCCGATACCCGCTACCTGCGCCGTTTATGGCGCAAGCTGGAAGAGCGCATTAAAGACAATAAACCGCCGAGTCTGGTGTATGACGAGCTGCCGCTGTCGCTGCGTACCCTGCGCGATTATTCGCGGCCGGAAGTTACCAAAATTCTGATCGACTCGCGTGAAACCTTTCAGAAAATCGAGCAGTTTGTGCAGCAGTATGTGCCGGAAGTTGCCGACCGTATTGAGTATTATCCCGGCCCGCGTCCGCTGTTTGAACTGTACAGCGTCGAAGATGAAATCCAGCGCGCGCTGGAGCGCAAGGTGCCGCTGAAGTCCGGCGGCTATCTGGTCATCGATCAGACCGAAGCTATGACCACCATCGACGTGAATACCGGTGGCTTTGTCGGCCGCCGCAACCTCGAAGAAACCATTTTCAAAACCAACCTAGAAGCCGCCACCGCCATTGGCCGGCAACTGCGCCTGCGCAATCTCGGCGGAATTATCATCCTCGATTTTATCGATATGGTTGAAGCCGAGCATCAGCGTCAGGTGCTGCGCATGCTGGAAAAGGTACTGGAAAAGGATCACGCTAAAACCAAGATCAGTGGTGTATCTGAGCTGGGACTGGTGGAGATGACGCGTAAGCGTACGCGTGAGAGTCTGGAGCAGATGCTGATGGAACCCTGCCGTTGTTGTGGTGGGCGCGGTTCGGTAAAAACCGCAGAAACCATCTGCTATGAAATTTTCCGTGAAATTCTGCGCGAAGAACGGGCTTACGGTGCCGGAACCTATTCTGTACTCGCCAGTCAGCAGGTAGTGGACCGGCTGCTGGACGAAGACAGCAACGGTCTGGCGGATCTGGAAGCCTTTATCGGCAAGGCCATTAAGTTACAGGTCGAGCCGTTATACACCCAGGATCATTACGACATCGTCCTGCAATAGGCATTGTTATGATTTGGTTGCGCGAGTTCTGGACACAAATCTGGATTACCCTAGTGGTCGCCGCGGTGACCCTGGCGCTGTATACCAGCCTGGGTCGCCAGTTGATTCCGCTGGTGGAAACCTACCGTGCCGATCTCGAACATGAACTGAGCCTGCAACTGGGCCAGCCGGTATCCATCGGTCAGCTGCAGGGCGACTGGAACATGCTGTCGCCTGTGGTGCGCATGCGCGATGTACAGGTGGGGCTGCTGGCCGACGGTATCCATGTGGCACGCATGGAGGCTGAGCTGGATGTCAGTGCCAGTGCTTTCTATCGTCTGCCGGTGTTCAAACGTATCGAAATTCAGGGCGTACGTGCCGACCTTTATCAGCGTGATCAGACACACTGGTCTATTGGCCGTGGCTGGTCGGTCGATCTGAGCGGAATCAAGCGTCAGCCTGCGGCTGCCGACAATGTGAAAATTGCCGCCTCTTCCAATCCTTTGTGGCTGAACTGGCTGGAGCTGCAGCAGGCCATTGTTCTTACCGACTGGAATATCACCAGCTTTGATCCACAGATGACCCGTGAAGACGTGCAGATTGACCGGCTGGTCTGGCGCAATCGCGGCGACAGCCATGAGTTGGACGGCAACCTGGCCTGGGGCCGTGAGCAACTGGCAAATATCAAACTGATGGCTTCGGTGGATGGCGATCTCTGGCCCTGGTACCGGCAGAACGGCGAAGTCTTTCTGCGCATTGATAATCAGGAATGGACGCGCTGGATTCCCGATCAGCTGCCCGGTGGTCTGAGCATTGAACGTTTTACCGCGGGCGCTGAGGCCTGGCTCAGTATCCGTGACGGCGATCTGAACGCGTTGTACGTCGATGCCGATATACCGGCCTTTACCCTGAATACCAGTGGCCAGCCGCTGGCGCTGAGCGGCGGCAGCCTGAAAATTGGTGGCGAACACAATGGCGATGACTGGCACCTGCGTGTATTACCGCAGTTTGATCAGCAACTGCCCCTCGACAGCCTCAGTCTCAGTGCCATCACATTGCCGCAGCAGAAAGGCTGGCAGATTGGGGTGCCGCTGCTGGATGTGGCAGCTGCCCGCCGTTTTATTCTTGACCATCAGTTATTGCCCGAGCCGTTCGACCAATATGTTGAAGGTACCGACGGCCGCGGAGAAGCGCGTAATCTGCGTATTTCGCTGTTACCCGGCGAGCATTGGCAAGTGGATGTACGCAGCGATATTGTCAATGCCAGCAGCGCGGCCTATCACGGCATTCCGGCGTTCAGCGATGTAACCGGTACGCTGCATCTGCAACCACAGGGTGGTTTGTTACAGGTAAAAGGTGATGATCTGAGCGTTCATCTGGCCGATGTTTACAGCCAACCCTGGGACCTGAAGAAATTGTCGGCCGGCTTTTACTGGGCGATCAAACCCGATTTCTATCAGCTGCAGCTGCGTGGCCTGAAAGCCGGTTTGCAGGAGAATGACTCTGCAACGGTATGGCCGCTCAGTGGTGAACTCGCGATTAATCTGCCACGCAGTCACAGCGCCACCGAATCTACCCTGAGCCTGTTGTTTGGTTTGCCACAGGCGCCGGCCAGTCTGCGCTCGCAACTGGTGCCCGAACTTCTTGATGAGGCAGTGCGTGACTGGCTCGGTCAGTCGATTGTGGCCGGAGACTTCCGCGATGCCGCTTTCTTGCTGCACGGTAACCTTGAGCACGAACATCCTGACAACAGCCTGACCACTCAGCTGTATCTGGAAGTGGAAGGTGCCGAATTGAAATACATGCCGGACTGGCCAGCGCTGCGCGCTATTAAAGGACGGCTGATGATGGATGCACCGGCGCTGGACGTCTGGCTGGAGCAGGGCCGAACCCTTGGCGGCGAGCTGGTACCGCATTCCGGCCGGGTGCGTTTACGTCCGGGACGTGATGGCCACACCGAACTGTCGGTGGCCGGTCGTTTGCGCGGAGACAGCGGCGACGCATTACGTTATTTCACCGAAACGCCATTACAGGGCGTGGTGAACAATGCCTTTGATCACTGGCAGGCCAATGGTCCGATGACGGCCAATATGCTGCTGGAAATGCCACTGGGCACTGAGCACGCCGAACCTGAGATCAAACTGGACGTGGAGCTGAGCGATAACCAGCTGCGTCTGGACGACCTCAATATTGATCTGGCAAACCTCAAAGGCCGGCTGCGTTACAACAGCCAGGTAGGTCTGCTGTCCGACTGGCTCGAAGGCGATGTGTTTGGCGGTCACTTTAATGCCGGTATCGAATCGGTCGGTCGCCCCGGTGGCTTTGATATGGTGCTGAGTGCCAATGGTGATGCCCGCTGGGATCGTTTTAAACAGTGGATGCCACTGTTTTTGCTGGACCCGGTCAGTGGCGCTCTGGACTACAACGCCCGTCTGACTGTTGGCGCGCAGGGTGTGGTGTTTAATTTCAATTCCGATCTGCAGGGCACGGCTATTGATCTGCCTTATCCGTTAGGTAAAACAGCCGATAGTGCTGCACGGCCGATGGAGGTTCGGGTCGAGCCCGGCGCAGAAACCCGGATCAACCTCAACTACGATAACCTGTTGCGTGCCGCACTGGCGCTGGATGCTGATGGCCTGAACCGGGGGCAGGTGTACCTTGGTGGCTCGGAACCTTTCCTGCCGAGTGATAAAGGCGTGGTGGTTCGTGGTCAGCTGAGTGAATCCATTGTTGCCGCGGACTGGTGGGATACCTGGCAGCATCTGTCCGGCCTGCTGGCAGCAGAAAGCAAGGCGCAGAAAGCCGGTGCCACAGTCAAAAGTGAGGCAACTGCGCACAGTAATAATCCGCTGCGCAGTATTAATCTGACGCTGGGTGGCGTGGATGCCTGGGGAACGGCGATGGGGCCAACCCATATCATTGCTGCCCAGCAGTGGGATGAATGGGATTTTGACGTCGACAGCACGCTGGTGAAAGGCAAAATCCGTATGCTGCCGGGCAATGAGCCGATTCAGCTGGGGCTGGACTATATTCATTTGCCGCAAAGTGAAGAGGAGCCGGGAAACCTGGCGACGCTGGATGGCAGCCAGGATGAAGTGACAGTGGTTGCTGACAAGCCTGATCCGCTGGCAGCGCTCAATCCGGCGGATTTCCCGCCGATGGATATGGATCTTGCAGAGCTTTATGTCGGCAGCCGTAACTTTGGTCGCTGGAAACTCAGCAGCCGGCCACAGGCTGATGGTATGCAGATCACCCTGCACGACAGCGATATGAAAGGCATGGCCTTTACCGGGGATGTGTACTGGCTGAAGCAGGGTGACCAGCATCAGACCCGCCTCGATACGCTGCAGATCAGCAGTAACGACATTGGCCGGGTGCAGCGCGCTTTCCGTCAGGAAGCCGCGATTGAAGGTAAGGATATGCGCTCGACCCTGCAGCTGAACTGGCAGGGCTCGCCACTGGCTTACAACAACAAAACTCTCAATGGTCTGGCCAGTTTCCGTGTGAAAGACGGTAATATGGCTGCCGAAGGTGCCGGAGCGTTAAAAGCCTTTGGTGCGCTGAACTTTAATTCGGTCGCCCGCCGCCTGAAGCTCGACTTCTCCGATCTGTATCAGTCCGGGGTGGCCTTCGACACATTGAAAGGCAAAGCGCGGATCGAAAATGGTCTGCTGACCCTGACCGAGCCGCTGAGCATGGACGGCCCGGGTGGTAAATTCCTGACCTCAGGCAGCACCGATCTGAAGACCCAGACACTGGATATGAAGCTGGCGGTGACCTTCCCGGTATCCAGTACGCTGCCGATGGTGGCGCTGCTGGCCGGTCTGGCACCGCCGGTAGCGGCCTCGATTTATGTTACCGAGAAGCTGATCGGTGACGAGCTGGCACGCTTCACCAGTGCCAGTTACGACCTGAAAGGTACCTGGGAAAAACCGGATCTGAAGATCAATCAGGCCTTTGACGATAAGGTCGACGGTAAGAAGAGCCGCAGTCTGCTGGAACGCTTCAAGAGTATTTTCTATATCTTCGGCGGAGGCGATGACGACTGATGGCTAACGTCGCGGTGATTCAGTTCAGCAGCCAGCCACAGATTGAACACAATCTGGCACAGGCTTATGACTTGCTGCAGCAGGCGGCGGCACAGGGTGCGGTGCTGGCGTTACTGCCGGAAATGTTCCTCACGCTGGATGGTAAGCAGTACAACGCCATTGCCGCTGATCCGCAGTATGTGCAGCGTCTGGCCGGCTGGGCGCAGGAGCTGAAACTCTGGCTGGTGGCCGGTGCCGTGCCGATGCCATGCCCGGACGGAGATCCGCGGGTGCGTTCGGCCTGTCTGGTGTTTAACAGCGAAGGCGAACAGGTTGCCCGCTACGACAAGATTCATCTGTTTGATGTCGATGTTGGCGATGCTCACGGCAGTTACCGTGAATCAGAACGCTTTGCACCCGGGGATGAGGTGGTGCTGGTGGATACACCGGCCGGCCGACTGGGGCTGGTGATCTGTTACGACCTGCGCTTTCCGGGGTTGTTTCAGCGTCTGCGCGAGCAGGGCGCGGAGCTGATTTCTGTGCCCGCGGCCTTTACCTACACCACCGGTGCAGCGCACTGGCAAACACTGCTGCGTGCCCGCGCGATTGAAACCCAGTGCTATGTGCTGGCCGCGAACCAGTGTGGCTGGCATGACGATAAACGCCGTACCTATGGTCATTCACAGATTATTGATGCCTGGGGATGCGTGCTGACGGAGCTGGAAGAAGAGGCCGGAGTGGCGCTGGCAGAGATTGATCTGGCGCAGCTGGCGGAGGTACGCAAAAAAATGCCGGTGACTCATCACCGGCGTTTCTGAACGGATGGCAGCTAGTCGGCCATCTGCTCCTTGATAAACTGAAACAGTTTTTTGTACGAACTGCCGGGCTTCGGTGGTTCGCTACTCATTTCTTTCTGGGCGTTACGCACCAGATTGCGCAGTTGCTGGCGGTCAACCGCCGGAAACTCTTCGATAAAAGCATTCAGCCCGTTGCTGTCGCTGACCAGGCGGGTACGCCACAACTCCTGCTGGCGGATGCGGCGGCCGTAGGCTTCGCTGGACGGATCAAACAGGTCGAGCTTTGCCTGAATCGCATCCCGGTCTTCATCACCAACCAGACGGCCAATGTACTGCATATGGCGGCGCTTGGCTTCGTGCTGCTTCAGCCTGGCGTTTTCCACCAGAGCGTTGTACAGGGTTTCGCTGATCGGCAGCTCTTTCCACTTGGCGGCATTCAGCTCAGTCAGACGTTTGCCCAGTTCTTGCCAGCGCTCTGCTTCGCGCTTCATTTCGGACTTACTGACGTATTCGATCTCGTCGTCCGGGTAATCAGATTCGTTCATCAGGGGTACTTTAAATGCAGGTTACAGATAGAACAGGGTAGCTAACCCCAGGAAAGATAGAAAGCCGATCACGTCGGTGACGGTGGTCAGTACCACGCTGCCAGCCAGGGCGGGATCGATGCCACGGGCCTTGAGTAGCAGTGGCAGACTGGCGCCGGCCATCGCCGCGACCATCAGATTGATGATAATGGCCGCGCCGATAATCAGGGCGATCGCCGGGTCACGGAACCAGGCGTATGTAATTAAGGCGATAACCACAGCCCAGAGCACGCCATTAATGGCGGCGACCATAATTTCGCGGTTAAACAGCCAGCGGAAGTTGCTGCCGCTGAGATGACCAAGTGCCTGGCCACGGATAACCAGAGTCAGCACCTGACTGCCGGCGATACCGCCCATGCTGGCGACAATCGGCATTAAAACAGCAAGAGCCACAACCTGCTCGATGGTTTTATCAAACAGGCCGATCACCGCAGAGGCGGCCAGTGCGGTGAGCAGATTAATGCCCAGCCAGACAGCACGGCGGCGGCTGGTTTTCAGCGTCGGGGCGAAGGTATCTTCTTCGTCATCCAGACCGGCCATACTCATCAGCGAGTGGTCCGCGGTTTCGCGGATAACGTCAACCACGTCATCGATGGTGATACGGCCAAGCAGCATACCGGCGGCGTCAACCACCGGTGCCGATACCAGATCGTGGCGTTCAAACAGTTTGGCAACTTCGCTCTCGTGCTGGGTTGCCTGAATAACCCGCGCGTCGGTGCTCATCACCTCACGTACGGTTTGTTGCGGGTCGCTGACCAGCAGTTTGCTGATCGCCAGCGTGCCGATAAATTCGTTCTGGCGGTTAACCACCAACAGGTTATCGGTCATGGCGGGCAGGGATTTGTGGCGGCGCAGGTAGCGCAGTACAACCTCAAGGGTGATATCCGGACGGATGGTCACGGTATCGGTGTTCATCAGACCACCGGCGCTGTCTTCCGGATAGCCCAGAACGGCTTCGAGACGGGCGCGGTCCTGGTGGTCCATCGACTCCAGAACTTCCTGAGTTACACGCTCAGGCAGCTGCTGCAGCATGTCGGCCACGTCATCGGTGTCGAGGTCGGCGGTCAGGTCGACAACTTCTTCGGCACTCATGTCGCTCAGGAAGTGGCTTTGCAGCTCCTCGCTGAGGTTCTGCATGACCTCGCCTTCGAGTTCCTTATCGACCAGTTCCCACAGCAGCTTACGGGCTTTAGGCGGAGAAGATTCGATCAGGTGGGCGATATCAACCGGTGCCAGACCCGAATTCAGGATGCGACGCACCTGCGCCAGCGCACCACTTTCCAGCGCGGCGGTCAGGCTGTGTAACTTGGCTTTAGCCTTTTCGGTCTGCTGTGCCATGCGTCGGTTCGGTCCAGGGGATGGTTGAATGCTCAGATTCTAGCCTGATTAGGCCTCTGATACCACGAAACTACTCGCAGAATTGCGCGTAGAAGATTGTTTTGCCGGGCTATTCTTCTTCGTCAAAACGTCGGTTAATAAGATCAATCAGGGCTGCCAGTGCGTGTTCAGCATCCTGGCCTTCAGCATGGATATGAATGTTGGTGCCTTTGCTGGCGGCCAGCATCATCACCGCCATAATGCTCTTACCGTCGACCATGCGGTCGGGGTAACCGACTTTGATCTGGCAGGAATAAGCAGCGGCTGTGGAAACCAGCTTGGCGGCTGCGCGGGCGTGCAGGCCCAGCTTATTGACGATGGTGATTTCGGTGCTGGTCATCCGTATCAGTCCTGATGAATGTCGGCACTGCCCAGCTCGCGGTGGCGGACCTGAACATTGCTGTAATGATGACAGAATTCTGCCTTAAGTTGCTCTGCCAGGTAAACGGAGCGGTGCTGCCCGCCGGTGCAGCCGATGGCAATGGTCATATAGCTGCGGTTGGCATCGACAAAGGCAGGCAGCCAGCGCTGAATAAACCCGCTGATGTCCTGCTGCATTTGTCCGACCTGAGGCTCCCGGGCAAGGAAATCAATGATTGCCGGGTCGCGCCCGGTAAAGGCGCGCAGTGCCGGGTCCCAGTAAGGGTTGGGCAGGTTGCGGACATCGAATACATAATCGGCATCAATCGGGATGCCATGCTTGAAGCCGAAAGATTCAAACAGAATGGCGATGTCGGTGCTGGTTTTATCCGCCACCCGCAATTTGATCAGGCTGCGCAGCTCATGCACAGACATGCTGGTGGTATCCAGCGTCAGATCGGCAAGGTTGGCGATAGGTTCCAGCAGCAGGCGCTCTTTATCGATGGCTTCGGCCAGAGATGTGCTTTTGCTAGTTAGTGGGTGCTTACGCCGGGTGGAGCTGAAGCGCTGCAGCAACACTTCTTCGCTGGCGTCGAGATAGACGACATCCAGCTGGTATTCTTCGCTGGGCAGCTGGTGCAGTACATCGTGGATATTGTCGAAGGCATGGGGCAGGTTGCGGGCGTCAACACTGACGGCGACTTTGGCCAGTTTTTCTTCGCTTTCGGTCTGGCGGGCCAGCGCTGGCAACAAAGCGACCGGCAGGTTATCAATGCAGTAGAAGCCCAGATCTTCCAGTACGTGCAGAGCACTGGATTTTCCTGAGCCGGACCGGCCGCTGATCACCACTAAACGCATTGCTGTGCTCCTCCATTGCCCGTTGGGCTGATGTCAGCCCGGTTGTCCGCTCAGCGCCCGCTGATAAAACCGTTGCGCATCCGGCGCTTTGCGCAGTGCCTCGCGGTAGGCCGGCTCGCTGAAGTTGCGTGCCAGCATCGCCAGAACCTGCAGGTGCTGTTCAGTAGCTTCTTCGGGAACCAGCAGAGCAAACACCAGATCGACCGGCTTGCGGTCAATGGCGTCGTAATCCACCGGCTCCACCAGACGCAGCAGTACGCCCATCGCCTGGTCGCACTGCTTCAGCCGGCAGTGGGGAATGGCAATACCTTCGCCAATCCCGGTGCTGCCGAGGCGTTCACGGCTGAGTAATCGCTCGTAAATATCGTCGGCAGAGCTGTCGCTGAGTTGTTCTGCGATAAAACCTGCCAGGTACTCCAGTAATTTCTTTTTACTGGAAACCGGAGCATCTATCAGACTGCGTTCCGGTGTGAGGATATCCTCGATGCGAATGTCCATTAATCAGCCTTGTCCGTGTTGCCGCGCCACCAGTTTTTCTTTGTGTTTCAGTACCTGACGGTCGAGCTTGTCGGTCATCTGATCGATTGCGGCATACATATCATCGTGCTCAGCGCTGGCGTGCAGGTCGGCACCGCTGACATGGATGGTGGCTTCGGCAATCATGCGCTCTTTAATAACGGTCAGGGTTACCTGGCCGTTGGTAATGTTGTCAAAGTGGCGTCCCAGCTTGGACATTTTTTCGTCTACGTACGCTTGCAGAGATTCGGTAACGTCAACGTGGTGACCGCTGATATTAATCTTCATGTCCAGACTCCTTGTTGCTGGCTTGTTGTTTTTTAAATCAATTGTTTACGTTCGTTCGAAGGCGGAATCATCATAGCCTCACGGTATTTGGCTACCGTGCGCCGTGCCACCTGAATGCCTTTTTCACCCAACACTGCGGCGATTTTGTTGTCGCTCAGCGGTTTGCGGGCATTTTCTTCAGCAATCAGTTTTTTAATCATGGCACGGATTGCGGTGGAGGAACATTCGCCGCCGCCATCGGTACTGACATGGCTGGAGAAAAAGTACTTCAGCTCGAAGATTCCGCGAGGCGTATGCATGTATTTCTGGGTGGTTACCCGGGAAATGGTGGATTCATGCATACCAACGGCTTCGGCAATATCGTGCAGCACCAGCGGCTTCATTGCTTCTTCGCCCTGTTCGAAAAACTCGATCTGATACTCGACGATTTTGGTGGCTACTTTCAGCAGGGTTTCGTTGCGGCTTTGCAGACTTTTGATAAACCAGCGCGCTTCCTGCAGGTGGTCGCGCAAGAAGGCGTTGTCGGTGCTGTTATCGGAACGGCGTACCAGTGAGGCGTAATCGGCGTTAACGCGCAGCTTGGGGGCGATATCCGGATTCAGCTCAACCCGCCATTCGTCGCGGATATTGCGTACCAGTACGTCGGGCACCACGTATTCGGCCTGCTCGGCACTGATGCCGGCACCTGGCTTGGGATTCAGTTCTTTAATCAGCCGCAGCACGGCTTTAAGGTCTTCTTCGCGCAGCTTGGTTTTGCGCATCAGCGTTGGGTAATCTTTGCTGCCCAGCAGCTCGATATAATCGCGGATGACCATTTTGGCTTCGTTCAGCCATGGGGTCTCAGCCGGCAGTTGCTGCAGTTGCAGCAGCAGGCATTCACGCAGGTCGCGGGCAAAAGCACCGGCCGGATCAAACTGCTGCAGGCGGTGGAGGACGGCCATGACTTCGTCTTCTTCGACGTCCAGAGCCGGGTCCATGCTTTCCAGAATGTCTTCGACGGTGGTGTGCAGATAGCCGTCGTCATCCACGCCGTCGATCAGCATCAGGGCGATCTCGCGGTCGGTATCTGACATAGGAGTCAGATTGAGTTGCCACAGCAGATGATCCTGCAGATCTTCGGTGCTGGCGTGGCGCGAGTCGTAATCGAAATCGTCGTCGATGGCGTTACTGCTGCTGCCGGAGGCAACGTTGGCGGTGGTCTGGTAGGTATCTTCCCACTGACTGTCGACCGGCAGGTCGTCGGGGAGTTGTTCCTGTGACCACTGTTCATCCAGCTCGGGTGTGTCGTTGTGGCTGTCGTCCTGATTGCTGACTTCGTGGCTGGCGCTGACTTCGTGGTCGCTGTTACGGGACAGGTCGGGCAGGTCATCGTGCTCGTGTTCTTCTACTTCGAGCATCGGGTTGGAATCGAGGGCTTCCTGAATCTCCTGCTGCAGATCGAGGGTAGACAGCTGAAGCAGGCGGATGGCTTGTTGCAACTGAGGGGTCATGGTCAGGTGCTGACCCATCTTTAACTGAAGAGACGCTTTCATAAAAGTTCAGTAATCACTCAGTATCGGCATAGTCTGTGCATTATACGCCAAGCGGTAAACCTTGGAATCTTTTGTGCATCTTCCTTTGCTTTGGATCATCAGCCACTTCCCTGCAGCAGGGCTTGCCATCACAGGCGGAAATCCTCACCCAGGTACACTTTGCGTACCTGCTCGCTGGCCAATACCTGTTCAGCGGTGCCTTCGGCGATGATATGGCCACCCCCGACAATATAGGCTTTCTCACAGATAGCCAGAGTTTCCCTTACGTTGTGGTCGGTAATGAGTACGCCGATGCCACGTGCTTTGAGCTGTCGGATGATGTCCATGATGTCAGCTACAGAAATCGGGTCAACCCCGGCGAACGGCTCATCAAGCAGAATAAAGGACGGCTCAGCCGCCAGCGCGCGGGCAATCTCGACCCGGCGTCGTTCACCACCGGATAAGGCCATGCCCAGACTGCTGCGGATATGCTGAATATGAAACTCATTCAGCAGCTCTTCCAGTTTTTCCAGACGCTGTGCACGGTTGAGGTCTTTGCGGGTTTCGAGAATGGCGAGAATATTATCGGCCACACTTAATTTGCGGAAAATGGAGGCTTCCTGCGGCAGATAGCCAATGCCTTTCTGCGCCCGGCCGTGCATCGGCAGATGACTGATGTCTTCGTCGTCAATTTTGATGCGGCCTTTGTCGGCCTGCACCAGATTCACAATCATGTAGAAACAGGTGGTCTTACCGGCCCCGTTGGGTCCCAGCAGGCCAACGATCTGACCGCTTTGTACAGACATGGATACATCTTTTACCACTTCCCGGCCGTTATAGCTTTTCGCCAGGTTTTCGGCTTTCAGGGTCTTCATGGCTGTTCCTGTACTGGCTTGCTGTTATCGGTGGCAGGTTCTGCCGGAGCCTGTGGCTGAATCACGACTTTGATTCGTTGTTTTTCGCCAGTACCACCAGTCTGGCCGGAGGTACTGGTGCCGCCGCTGGCGCTGACGGTTTCTTTGGTCATGTCATAGAGGATGCGCTCACCACTGAACAGGTTGCCGTCCTGCTGCAGTTGAGCATTGCCCTGAATGTTGACTTCACGTTGCCGGGCAAAGTAATCAATGCGCTGGCCGTGTGCTTTGGTCAGGGGTTTTCCCGGATTGATCTGTTGCTGATAGCGTGCCGGTTTTTTCGCTGTCCCTTCGGCAACGGCTTTTTCCAGTGTGTTATCGGTGCGGATAATCAGCAGGCGCTCTGATTCGATGCGCAGGGTTCCCTGGGTCAGAATCACATTGCCTTCATAAATAACAACGCCAGCCTTGCGGTCGAGCTCAGCGTGGTCAGAGAGAATGACCATTTCCTGCTGCCAGTCGTCGGGCAATGCATAAGCAGAGGCTGCGCTGCACAGGACAAACAGGCCGGCCAGAAAACGATGATTATTGCGGAACATAGCGGCTATCCACCTGTGATTTGAATTCCATGCGCTGACGCGCGATATCCAGTGTCATACCGGTTGCATTGATATGGGTTTGCGGACTTGTAATAGTTACCGGCTGATCAGTCTCGGCCAGTTGCTGGCGGCTGTGGTAAGTCAGGATGCTGGTTTCGATCAGAATATCGTCCGCAGCGTCGGCCGGATCGAGCGGCAGGATTTCGACCTGGCCTACAAGGCGCAGCGACTGCTCGTTATCCTGTAGTGTTCCTTCGCGGGCATTGACCTGCCAGGTCTGGCCGTCATCATCGTCTGACATCAGCAGCGGCCCGGTAAAGAGGGTGCTTTTCGTCTGCGGATAATGGGTTGAGCGTGCTGCAACAAAGGTTTGCTGTAATTCGCCATTACTGTCGTACTGGCGGTTGTACAGGCCTTCGCCATAGTAATCCGGTTCATGATTCTGCAGCTCACTCAGGGGGGGCGTCTGCTCCTGGGTGTAGCGATCCACTGCCAGCAGAGCCAGACCAAAGATCAGGGTCAGCAGTAACAGCAGATAACGCTTGCGCATCAGATTACGCCCGCGCGCAGCAGATCGTGCATATTGATGACGCCAACCGTGTCGTCGCCATTTTTAACGACCAGGGCGTTGATTTTGTTGTCTTCCATCAGCTTCAGCGCTTCGGCAGCGAGGGTACCTGGCGTGGTGGTTTTGCCACCGACGGTCATCACATCGGCCATGGTGGCGGTATGGATATCAACGCCGTGATCGATGGCACGACGCAGGTCACCGTCGGTGAAAATACCGGTCAGCTTGCCGTTATCCTGCACGG
Organism: Thalassolituus sp. UBA2009; assembly: GCF_002335285.1. Taxonomy (NCBI): domain Bacteria; kingdom Pseudomonadati; phylum Pseudomonadota; class Gammaproteobacteria; order Oceanospirillales; family Oceanospirillaceae; genus Thalassolituus; species Thalassolituus sp. UBA2009. Next base: position 24,738 of record NZ_DDCJ01000069.1, on the reverse strand, counting down.
TGGTCATGCCCAGACCTTTGGAGGTTACAACCAGCAGGGCTTCAGACAGCGTGGCGGAAGGGGAAACCACCGGAATCTGATCGCCACTGTGCATAATGTCTTCCACTTTCAACAGCAGGCGGCGGCCAAGTGAGCCGCCCGGATGAGAGAAGGCAAAATCTTCGGCGGTAAAACCACGGGCTTCCAGCAAGGCAACGGCCAGCGCATCACCCATCACCAGCGCGCAGGTGGTGGAAGAGGTTGGTGCCAGATTCAGCGGACAGGCTTCCTGATTCACGCCGGTATTTAAGTGGGCGTTAGCGGCACGGCCGAGGGTGGATTCCGGATTACCGGTCATGCTGATCAGCGCAGTGCCGAGGCGTTTAAGCAGGGGAAGCAGACTGGTAACTTCACCGGTTTCACCGGAGTTGGACAGAGCGATAACCACATCCGATGGCTGAATCATGCCCATGTCGCCGTGGCTGGCTTCACCCGGATGCACAAAAAAAGCCGGGGTGCCGGTGCTGGCCAGGGTTGCAGCCATTTTATTGCCGATATGGCCGGATTTACCCATGCCGGTAACAACAACACGTCCTTTGCAGTTCAGAACCAGCTGACAGGCGGTGGCGAAATCGTCGGTAAGACGACCTTCCAGCTGTGCAATGGCCTCCTGTTCCAGTTTGATGGTACGGCGGGCGGATTGCAGAAAATCAAAATTCATATCAGTGGTCATGAGTCAGCCATATAAAACAGAGATACCAGATAGCCAGCGTAGCTGGTGGTCAGGAACAGACCGGCGAAACGTCCGAGAGTGCCCTTACGATAACTGATTAAAAACAGAACCAACAGGGCGAGGGTCAGCGCCATCATCACGGCATAGTCACGGTACAGTGCCAGCGGATCAACCACGGTTACTGCCAGCAGACCCGGGATTGGCATTACGGTCAGCAGGTTAAAAATGTTGGAGCCGATCACGTTACCGATGGCAATGTCATGGTGGCCTTTCAGGGCGCTGGCAACGGAGGCCGCCAGTTCCGGCAGGCTGGTGCCGATGGCGACAATGGTCAGGCCGATCACCAGGTCACTGACACCATAGGCGCGGGCAATTTCGGTGGCGCCCCAGACCAGCAGTTTGGAACTGAACATCAGTGCGATCAGTCCGGCTACCAGCCAGAACACGGCAGTACGCATAGGGGTATTTTCGATTTCGGCGGCTTCGTCTTCATCGACAATGGCTTCGCCGGATTCGCTGGTATCAAGAAACATCAGGTACAGCGCGACGGCCATAGAGCCAAATAAAATAATGGCGTCGGTCATATTCAGTTCGAGGTCGGCCAGTGTCAGGCCACCGATAATGCTGATCAGGATAAGCAGCGGCAGCTCTTTTTTCAGCAGTTTTTTCTGCAGCGGGATCGGGCTGATCAGTGCGGTGATACCCAGTACCAGGGCAATATTCGTGATGTTGGAGCCGAGTGCATTACCAATGGCCAGATTGCCGGCACCGTCGAGGGAAGCAACGGCAGAGACGAACATCTCCGGCGCGGAAGTTCCCATAGCAACGATGGTCAGGCCGACCAGTAAAGGAGACATGCCCAGGCGACGGGCAGAAGCAGCGGCGCCAATAACAAACTTGTCAGCGCTCCATACCAAAACAATAAGACCAGCAATAACGGCAGCATAAGCTGTGAGCATGGGGGCACCAGAGTTAATTATCAGCAGAAAATTCAGCGCGTCATTGTACCCAAGGTAATTCTGCACGCAATTGCAACTCAGCGTTTTATGAGGGGCTTATTACAATAGTTTACAGGCGTTGGTTCCGCCCGGACATTCCGCTATGCTAGCCCGACTATCCGTACCGAGTTAAAAGGACGACATTCATGTCCGTCAGTCAGCCCTACGTCTCTGTTCGTGGAATGAGCTTCAGCCGTGGTGACCGGCTGATTTATAACAATATGGATGTGGATTTTCCGCGTGGCAAAGTGACGGCCATTATGGGGCCAAGCGGAACCGGTAAAACCACACTGTTGCGTCTTATCGGCGGTCAGCTGTTACCGGACAGCGGCACTATTATGGTGGACGGACACAACGTACCGACGCTGCCGCGCAAAGAACTGTTTGATCTGCGCCGCAAAAAAATGGGCATGCTGTTTCAGACCGGTGCCCTGTTTACCGACCTTAATGTTTTCGACAACGTGGCCTTTCCGCTGCGGGTTCATACCGATTTACCTGAATCCATGATCCGCGACCTGGTGCTGATGAAGCTTGAAGCCGTTGGTCTGCGTGGTGCGCGTAATCTTTCTCCGGCAGAACTGTCCGGCGGCATGGCCAGACGGGTTGCTCTGGCACGCTCCATTGCCATGGACCCGGAAATTATTATGTACGATGAGCCTTTTACCGGTCTTGATCCGATTTCTATGGGCATGATCGTTAAACTGATCCGTGGTCTGAACGAAGCGCTGGGGCTGACCAGCCTGCTGGTGTCTCACGATGTTGAAGAGTCCTGCGCTATTGCTGATTACCTGTGCCTGTTGTCCGATGGCCGCGTGATTGGTTTTGGCACACCGGAAGAATTAATTAACGAAGGTAATGATGAAGTCCGCCAGTTTTTACGTGGTGAACCGGATGGTCCTGTGCCTTTCCATTACCCGGCGGACGATTACCGCAGCGATATTCTGGCGGGAGTGAATTAATGCTGGGCAAATTACTGGATCAATTACAGGCCGTTGGCCGCAGTGGTACCGCCGCCATCGAAGCTATTGGCCGTGGCACCTTATTGCTGAAAAATTCACTGTTCTGGGGTGGGCCGGGCAGTGCCGGATTTTATGATCTGCTGAAACAGATTTATTCGGTTGGTGTGCGCTCCCTCATTATTATCGTCGTCGCCGGTTTTTTCGTCGGCATGGTGCTGGGCCTGCAGGGCTATAACATTCTGATCGACTTCGGCTCTGAGGCGGCACTGGGCACCATGGTGTCGCTGACGCTGCTGCGTGAGCTGGGGCCGGTAGTCACTGCCTTGTTATTTGCCGGTCGCGCCGGTTCGGCATTAACCGCCGAAATTGGCCTGATGAAAGCCACCGAGCAGTTATCCGCCATGGAAATGATGGGTGTCGATCCGTTTAAACGGGTGATAACGCCGCGTCTGTGGGCCGGCATTATTTCCATGCCGATTCTGGCGCTGTTGTTTTCTACCGTTGGTATCTGGGGCGGTGCCTTTGTGGCGGTGGATATGCTGGGCATCGACGATGGTGCCTACTGGGGCAACATGCAGGCGTCGGTCGAATTTTATGAGGACGTGGTCAAGGGCATTATCAAATCGGTGGCATTTGGTGTGGTGGTGACCTGGATCGCGGTGTATCAGGGTTATGATTCGGTGCCGACTTCGGAAGGTATCGGTAAAGCAACGACTCAGACGGTGGTGATTTCCTCACTGGCGGTGCTGGGACTGGATTTTGTTTTGACAGCCGTCATGCTGGGAGGCGTTTAATCATGCGCATGCGTTATATCGAAATTACCGTCGGAGCCTTTATGGTGATGGGTATTGTGGCTCTGGTGCTGATGGCGTTCCGCGTCAGTGGCCTGTCGCTGCAGGATGCCGGCGATACCTATACTATCAAAGCGCGTTTTGAAAATCTGGGTGGTCTGACTGAGCGCGCCAAGGTATCAATGTCGGGTGTCACCATTGGCCGGGTGACCAAAGTGTATCTCGACCCCGAATGGTATTCCGCCGTGGTGGAAATGGAGATCAGCAAATCCATGAGCACTCTCACCAAAGACACTTCGGCGGCTATTCTGACTGCGGGTCTGTTGGGTGAAAAATACATCGGTCTGACGGTCGGTGCTGAAGATGAATATCTGCAGACCGGTGACTGGATCGAAGACACTCAATCGGCGCTGGTACTGGAAGAACTGATCGGACGCTTCCTGTTTAATAAGGCCGAAGAAGGTTAAACGATCTAGAGGTTAAAGGAGTTAGCCATGCGCTGGTTGCTGGTATTGCTGTCGTTAACGCTGGGCTCTGCTGGCCATGCTGCCGATTCCGGTGATCTGGCCGAGCAGGCTCATGAAGTGGTCAAGCGCACCACTGAAAAAGTGATGGCCTCCATCAATAAAAACCGCTCTATCTATGAAAGTGATAAGGCGCGTTTTTTTTGGGAACTGGAGGATGTGCTTGGCCCGATGGTCGACTTTCAGCGTCTGACCCGTCGCATCATGGGAAATTATTACCGCGAAGCGACACTGGAGCAGCGTAAGCGTTTTGCCAGTGCCTTTAAGCGCAGTCTGCTCAGTTCGTATGCCACCGGCCTGATCGAATTCGATGATTACGAGGTGCGTGTGCTGCCTCCCAAGACCGGCGTGGAAAATACGTTGCGTAATACGCTGGTTGATCTGGAAGTTGTGACGCCCAGTGGCAAAGTCTTTCCCATTACCCAGAGCATGTATTTTCACCATCGCGACCGTCGCTGGATGGCGCAGAACGTGATCGTCAATGGTATTAATGTGGGCAAACTGTTCGGCGAGCAGTTTGAGCAGATGGTGCAGGACAATGATAGTAATATCGGCGCCGCCATCGAAGACTGGATTGAAGCTCTGCAGGAGCAGGGCCGTAAGTTACGTAAAAAAGCCCCGGGTGCGTGACACCTGTTTCTGAGCGAGACTGAGGACCGACCATGAGCGTATCGCTGACCCGTATTGATGATAACCGTGCCGAGCTGGCTGGCAGTCTGCTGGCTACCACTGTGGTCAGCGTTCTGCCAGACGGGGAAAAGCTGATCCGTGCGGCAAAGGGGCAGTGGACGCTGAATATGGCCGCAGTCAATGAAGTATCCAGTGCCGGTGTTGCTTTACTGCTGGAGTGGCTGCGCTGTGCGACAGCGGCCGGCATCAATCTGCATATTGAGAATCTGCCCGAACACATGAAGCCTATTATCAGCATCAGCGATCTGGACTCGCTGTTTGAGCCCTTGCTGGCCTGAGTCCTGATACAGGTCAGTTGCCTGTGATCTGTTACCCGCTTTCATCTTTTCATTACATATTGCCGCCGCCATTTACTTCGCCCCGACACATAAATCCGCTATGATTGGGCGTTTTCCCCCAAGCTGAGTGGTGAAGCGGTATGTCCCCGGCGGAAATTCTGCAAATTCTGCAAACAGAATCCCCTGAAGTGAGCTGGCACGTTGATGGTGACGGCTACAAATATGAAGTTGAAGCAGTTGGTGATGTGTTTGATGGCCTGAATGCCGTTAAACGTCAGCAGTTTGTTTATCGTGTGCTTAATCCTTACATTGCGGATGGTCGTATTCATGCGGTCACCATTCGTACCTATACGCCTGCTGAAAAAGCCGAATAATAAGAACCCCTATGGATAAATTACGAATTGTGGGTGGAAAGCGTCTGGACGGTGATGTCCGTATCTCCGGCGCTAAAAACTCAGCGTTACCTATTCTTGCGGCCACCTTATTGGCCGAAGGTGTGATGCGGGTGGGTAACCTGCCGCACCTGCACGACATCACCACCATGCTGGAGCTGTTGGGCTGCATGGGCGTGGAAGTCGCTATTAATGAAGATATGTCGGTCGAAACCGACTGTGCCGGCGTTAAAAGCTGTGTTGCTCCATACGATCTGGTGCGCACCATGCGTGCATCCATTCTGGTACTGGGTCCGCTGCTGGCACGTTACGGCGAAGCCGAAGTGTCACTGCCTGGCGGTTGCGCCATCGGTTCGCGTCCGGTGGACCTGCACCTGCGTGGTATGGAAGCCATGGGCGCAGAAGTGGAAGTGCTGGATGGCTATATCAAAGCCCACGTTCCGGGCGGCCGTCTGCATGGCGCCAATATCTTCCTCGATACCGTGACCGTAACCGGTACGGAAAACATTATGATGGCGGCGGTTCTGGCTGACGGCACCGTTACCATCGAAAACGCTGCGCGTGAACCCGAGGTGGTTGACCTGGCGAACTGCCTGAACGCCATGGGCGCGAAAATCAGTGGTGCCGGTTCCGACACTCTGGTGATTGAAGGCGTGGAAAAACTCTATGGCTGCTCATTCGATGTGCTGCCGGACCGTATCGAAACCGGTACCTATCTGGTTGCTGCCGCCGTAACCGGTGGCCGGGTACGCACCAAAGATACCGACCCGTTAATTATGGAAGCGGTACTGCATAAGCTCGAAGAAGCCGGTGCTGAAATCACCACCGGCCCGGACTGGATTGAGCTGAACATGCACGGCAAACGGCCGAAAGCGGTGAATATCCGCACCGCGCCGCACCCGGCATTCCCAACCGATATGCAGGCCCAGTTTATGGTGCTGAATGCGGTGGCTGAAGGCACGGGTACCGTGATTGAAACCGTCTTTGAAAACCGCTTTATGCACGCCCAGGAACTGGTGCGTATGGGCGCGGATATTCATGTTGAAGGCAACACTGCCATTGTGACCGGCCGTGCAACCCTGCAGGGTGCTCCGGTAATGGCAACCGACCTGCGCGCATCCGCCTCGCTGGTGATTGCCGCACTGGTGGCCAGTGGTACGACCGATGTAAACCGCATCTATCACATTGACCGCGGTTACGAATGTATTGAAGAAAAATTCCAGCAACTGGGCGCTAATATCCGTCGCGTATCAGCCTGATACGCACGCCCTGCCGGATCGCTGACAGACAAGAGAGGATCAGCAACACGATGACTCAGCCGTTAACCATTGCCCTGTCGAAAGGGCGCATTCTGGATGACACTTTGCCCCTGCTGGCGGAAGCCGGTATCCATCCGGCAGAAGACATTCATAAGAGTCGCAAGCTGATTTTTGATACCAACCATGACCATATCAAGCTGGTGGTGATTCGTGCCACCGACGTACCCACCTACGTGGAATACGGCGCCGCCGATCTGGGTGTGGCCGGTAAAGATGTGCTGATGGAATACGACAGCAACAACCTGTGCGAGCCGCTGGATCTGAACATTGCCACCTGCCGTCTGATGACGGCGGCAATTAAAGATGCCGTGATGCCACAGGGCCGTCTGAAAGTGGCCACCAAGTTTGTGAATACCGCCAAGCGTTACTTTGCCGAGCAGGGTCGCCAGGTGGACATCATCAAACTCTATGGTGGTATGGAGCTGGCACCGATCATGGGCCTGGCCGATATGATTGTGGATATCGTCGATACCGGAAATACCCTGAAGGCCAATGGTCTGGAAGCGCGCGACTTAATTGCCCCGATCAGCTCACGTTTAGTGGCAGGACGCGCGGCAATGAAAGTAAAGCATGCGCAGATTCAGCCCATCATTGATCAGATGGCCGCGGCAGTAGAACGCCAGCGCCAGGCCAAGGCTTAATTTTCCGGAGTAATACCATGACTATCGAAATCCGCCGTTTCAGTTCTGCTCAGCCGGACTATGCGCAGCAGATGGATACTCTGCTGGCATGGGAGGCTGTGTCTGATGCTCAGGTGCAGAAAACCGTATCTGACATCGTGTTTGATATCCGTACCCGCGGCGATGCGGCACTGATTGAATACACCAATAAATTCGACCGTATGAATGTGTCCTCGATGGCGCAGCTGGAACTGAATCAGGAGCAGCTGCAGAAAGCCCTCGACGAATTACCGGCCGAACGCCGCACCGCATTATTGCTGGCGGCCGAGCGTGTACGTGCTTACCACGAAAAGCAAAAACAGGATTCCTGGGACTATACCGAAGCTGACGGTACTCTTTTAGGCCAGAAAGTAACGCCGATGGATCGCGTCGGCATTTACGTTCCCGGTGGTAAAGCGGCGTATCCGTCGTCTGTGCTGATGAATGCTATTCCGGCTCATGTTGCCGGTGTACAGGAAATCATCATGGTGGTGCCAACCCCGGATGGTGAACTGAACCAGCTGGTGCTGGCTGCTGCAGCGGCAGCCGGTGTCAGCCGCGTATTTACCGTGGGTGGCGCACAGGCGGTTGCCGCACTGGCGTACGGTACCGAAACCGTACCGGGTGTGGATAAAATCGTTGGCCCGGGCAATATCTATGTGGCCACCGCCAAGCGCATGGTGTTTGGCCAGGTTGGTATCGATATGATCGCCGGTCCGTCCGAAATTCTGGTGGTCTGCGATGGCAAGACCGATCCGGACTGGATTGCCATGGATCTGTTCTCCCAGGCGGAACACGATGAAGATGCACAATCGATTCTGGTATCGACCGATGCCGACTTCCTCGATGCCGTTAAAGCCTCCATCGACAAGCTGTTGCCAACCATGGAACGCGCCGACATTATCCGTACCTCGCTGACCGAACGTGGCGCCCTTATTCATGCACAAAGTGATGCTGATGCGATTGCTATCATCAACCGCATTGCGCCGGAGCACCTGGAATTATCGGTAGAAGATCCGCAAGCCTGGCTGCCAACCATCCGTCACGCCGGTGCCATCTTTATGGGTCGTTACACCGCAGAAGCGCTGGGCGATTACTGTGCCGGGCCGAACCACGTATTGCCGACCTCCGGCACCGCGCGTTTCTCATCACCTCTCGGTGTGTACGACTTCCAGAAGCGTTCGTCGCTGATTATGTGCTCGGCCGATGGCGCCTCTGAACTGGGTAAAACCGCCTCTGTACTGGCCCGTGGCGAGTTTTTAACCGCCCACGCCCGCAGCGCTGAATACCGTATTAAGGACTGATATCAATGAGTCAGTTCTGGAGCCCGTTTGTTAAAGACCTGGTGCCTTATGTCCCGGGTGAGCAGCCGAAAATGACGCGGCTGGTAAAGCTCAATACCAACGAAAATCCATACGGCCCGTCGCCTAAGGCGATTGCGGCGATGCAGGCGGAAGTGAACGACGATCTGCGTTTGTATCCGGACCCGAACGGTGACCGTCTTAAGCAGGCGGTTGCCGAATATTACGGCGTCAGCACGGCGCAGGTATTTGTTGGTAACGGTTCTGATGAAGTGCTGGCTCATGCCTTTCATGGTTTATTCCAGCACGGCAAGCCGCTGTTATTTCCGGATATTACCTACAGCTTTTATCCGGTGTACTGCGGCCTGTACGGCATTGAGCCAAAACAGATTCCGCTGGATGAAAACTTTCAGATTAATATTGCTGATTACACCCGTGAAAATGCGGGAGCCAATAAAGGGAAAATCGGCGGCATTATTTTCCCCAATCCGAATGCGCCCACAGGATGTCTGCTGCCATTAGCCGCGATTGAACAGCTGCTTAAGCAAAATACCGATACAGTGGTTCTGGTCGACGAAGCCTATATCGACTTCGGTGGTGAAACGGCTATTGCGCTGGTCAACCAGTATCCGAACCTGCTGGTCACACAAACGCTGTCCAAGTCACGTTCGCTGGCGGGTCTGCGTGTGGGTATTGCCGTCGGTCACCCGGATTTAATCGAAGCGTTAGAGCGTATTAAAAACAGCTTTAACTCCTATCCGCTGGATCGTATGGCGATTGCCGGTGCGGCCGCAGCCTTTGATGACCGTGAGTATTTTGACGATACCTGTCAGCGTGTGATCGACAGCCGCAACACCGTTGTTGCCGGTCTTGAGCAGCTGGGTTTTGACGTACTGCCGTCGGCGGCGAACTTTGTCTTTGCCCGTCATCCGCAAAAAGATGCCGGTGAACTGGCTGCGGCGCTGCGTGAGCAGGGCATTATCGTGCGTCATTTTAAAACGCCACGTATTGCCCAGTTCCTGCGTATTACCATCGGCACGGACGAGCAGAACCAGATTCTGCTGGATGCGCTGAAAGCACTGTAATTTAAGTTTGGCTGTACTTAAAGAGCAGACATAAAAAACGGGCTTTAAAGCCCG
>NZ_DDCJ01000069.1:0-14793 GCF_002335285.1 Thalassolituus sp. UBA2009 | reverse complement strand
GGCTTTAAAGCCCGTTTTTTATTGCCTGATTTTTATATCAGAGACGGATCTGCATTATTCAAACACTTCATGCCCGGTCGGCTCAAAGCGTTCAACGCCATTAGCCTGTAAACGGAAGTCGGAAATATCTTTCATGACGACCCGGCGGGCGCGGTTAATGCCGCCAATAGGGCGGTGTTCTTTCAGGCTGTGCCACGGGTTAAAGGATATATTTTCGCAGAATTGTTTTTGCGCCCCTGAGGTAAAACTCTGTGGTGGAATATTAATCCGCGCCAGCGGAATAAAGGGCGAGTCATCTTCATCCCAGCTGATCAGGGCGTTTTCGGTCGGATTATCCTTAGGGTCTTTTTGCAGCTGAATTAAAAAGTCGAGACAGGCGCTGCCTTTGCTCAGCTGCTCAGCAAGGTTTTCTGCAAGGTAATCATCGGAGTCGGTCATCTGGCCCGGATTATCGGAGCAGGTACGCAGCGCATAGCGCACGACCGTTGGGTAAGTCTGTACGCCATCGCTGCCTTCCAGTGGCAGGCCCAGAGCATAGGGCGTTACGCTGTTCCATTTAACATTCAGCGGATTATTGTAGACCTTGGCGCCGCGCAGAATATTCCAGGCGCCACGCGGGTGGGTCAGTAAAAAGCTCAGGCGCTTGCCATTAAAATTAGCATCAAAAAAATCAAAGAACTGCTGAGGGTTGGCGGCAAAGAAAGCATCGTGACCCAGGAATAAAAAATCCTGGCTGTGTTGCTCATCGCCGGGTAACGGCAAGCGGTTGCCTTCAACCTGAGTCAGTTTCAGCGCCAGACCGCGGAAGTCTTTTTCTTTATCGCTGGTAATTTCTTCCACCGAGTTGGAAAAACGCATCCATAGCGGGTAGCTGGCGGCCGGCTGAAAAATGCCATGACGGTAACGCTCATCAATCTGTTCGTTAACAACCAGGTTGCCACGGATACAGCCATTATCTTTGGGATGAGTGTCGCGCAGGATATTGTCGCTGGCGTATTGTTCTTTCAGGTGGTCGGTGAGCAGGGTGCTGATGTCTTTGAATAATACTTCTTCACCTTTAACCGGCAGTTCCTGTCCTAAAGGCAGGTCCGGCGTTTTGGTGCAGGCGCTGAGGGTGAATAGAGCACAGCTCAACAGCAGAGCAGAAGATCGGCGTAAACCGGGTGCGATGGCTCGCATGATAAGTTCCTTTTATCGTTGAATTCCTGTTGTTTCTGCGGCGCTGATGTTATTCGCCGCGTGCGTGCCAGTGTAACTCCGCCACAGCCGAAATCCTATGCAATGCCGTGGCAATGGCGCGGATTGGCAGATGCTTTCTCCAGGGGGGCGTTACTGATGTGCTTTATTAATGTGCCTTACGTTGGCCGGCAATAGCGTGGGTCTGCATTTTTTGTCCGGCGCGGATAAATTCCAGGTCAATGCCATCACCCGGGCGCAACGCAGCAATCTGGTTCATAGCACTGCGGGCGTTGGCTGCATCCTGATTATTAATCCGTACCAGAATATCGCCGATGGCGAGTTTCGCCTGATCAGCAGGCCCGTCGGGATAAATACCGGTAACGATCAGGCCGGTTAACGCCTGTGGCAGACTGAGGGCAGTGAGCAGTTGCGGCGTGGATTCCTGCACCTCAATGCCGAGCCAGCCACGAATCGTGGTGCCGTGGGTGGCAATATCGGTCAGGGTGCGGCTGGCCACTTCAGCAGGAATGGCAAAGCCAATGCCCTGACTGCCGCCGGATTTGGAGAAAATGGCGGTATTTAAGCCGACCAGCTCGCCATGAGCATTAATCAGGGCGCCGCCGGAATTACCGGGGTTAATGGCCGCGTCGGTCTGGATATAATCTTCGTAGGTGTTTAATCCCAGCTGGTTACGGCCGGTGGCGGAAACGATGCCGAGGGTTACCGTCTGACCAACGCCAAAGGGGTTACCGATGGCGAGTACCACATCACCGATGCGCAGCTGACTGTCGTGAGCGACCTGAATCTGCGGCAGATTTTCCAGCTCAATTTTCAGTACAGCGAGGTCGGCTTCGGGGTCGGTGCCGACCACGGTGGCATTAACCTCACGGCCATCGTGCAGGGCGACCACAATCTGGTCGGCACCATGAATCACATGATTGTTGGTCAGCACATAGCCGTCAGGCGACATAATGACACCCGAGCCCAAACTGGATTGCATACGTTCGCTGGGTTCAGGATTGGTGCGGAAAAAACGCTGGAAAAAAGGATCATCAAACAGCGGATGGGTTTTGCGCCGTACCAGTTTGCGGGTAAAAATATTCACCACCGCCGGTGCTGCCCGGTCAACGGCATCGGCATAGCTGACCGGACCACTCTGGGTGATGCTGTTGCCGGTGGCGTTTTGCTCCGGCATCGGACCGATTCCGGCAAGCGGGGCATAGGTTACCGCCGGGGCTTTGGGAGTGGCTGGTGTAACCAGATCCGGCGCCCAGAGCAGGACGGCAAAGGCGACAACCAGACCAACCAGAACCGGTATGACCAGTGTATTCACAATGAACTGAGCAGAACGCATTTGCTGTGAATCCCCCGTAACCCATAAACTGGGCTGACACTATAAACCGGCATTTTATCAGAATATAAATGAGGGCCATATCATGGTTGAGCGCCGCCAATTACTGAAGCACCTTGACTCACTCTTACAAACAGAGCGCTTTCGCGATTATTGCCCTAATGGTCTGCAGGTGGCAGGGCGTGAACATATCAGCCATATCGTTACCGGTGTTACCGCCAGTCAGGCGTTAATCGATGCCGCTATTGAGCGTGGTGCTGATACGATTCTGGTGCACCATGGTTATTTCTGGAAAGGGGAAGATGAGCGTATTACCGGCATTAAACGTGAGCGTCTGAAAGCGCTGCTGGTTAATGACATCAACCTGATTGCCTATCATCTGCCTCTCGACGGTCATCCGGTTTACGGCAATAACGTGCAGCTGGCCGATGTTCTCGGACTGCAGATTGATGGCCCGCTGAGTGAAGACGACCCCAGCATTCCGGGCCATATCGGGCGTTTGCCCCGGCCAATGAGCGGCAAAGAATTCAGCGCCTGGCTGGGTGAATGCCTGCAGCGCGAGCCGCTGCACATCGGCGAAGAAACCGACACCATCGAAACCATTGGCTGGTGCACCGGTGGCGCTCAGGGTTATTTGCAGGTGGCCGTTAATGCCGGCGTCGATGCCTATTTAACCGGTGAAATCAATGAACCGGCTGTTCACCTGGCGCGTGAAACCGGCACCCACTTTTTCAGCGCTGGCCATCACGCAACCGAGCGTTACGGCGCCAAAGCGCTGGGGGAATATCTGGCGGATGAGTTTGGTCTGAATGTGGAGTTCGTCGATATCGACAATCCGGTGTAAAACTGCGGCTTGCCGTAGCTGGTGGTAAGGGCTGAGCGTTGCCGGCACTGGAAAGCCTTAAAGAGCTCCCAGCTGTCCGACCACGCCGGATAAAATCATCCTGCTGTTTGCTACAACATCATCGATAGATAACTTATACCCGCTTTTCATCCAGTCGATAGCGCTGAATGCCATTGCCCCGCAAACAGAGTACCCCAGCGCTTCCAGTCTGGCTCTGGGCACACTGACCGGAAACCGGGACGTCGCCAGCGTGTCTATCATCAGCAGGCCGAAAGACCGGGTCTGGTTCATATGAATTGCATCCACACTTTCACTGATTCCCAGAACCTCCAGCATTGTAATCTGTGCAAAGGCCGGGTTGCTGACTTCCCGGTAAAAACAGTACAGCCCCTTATTTATAAAATCGTTAATGTCAGTGCTTTCTTTCAGCGTCTGCAGGAGTTCTTTCCGGAAGCCCGACATCAGTTGCTGATAGCAGGCAATCAGCAGTGCCTCGGTGCTTTCGAAGGATTCGTAGAAGTAACGGCTGGTCAGGCCTGCTTCGCTACAGATTGCCCTGACACTGCTGTTATGGAAGCCCTGGCTGCCAAATAAACGGATGCCAGCGGCGATGATCTGTTGCTGCCTCAGCTTCTGGCGCTCCTCCGAAGAACACCCGGCATATTTCTTACCCAGCATTGGGGATGATGAACTACTCACTTGGTTCCCTTTTTACATTTGACAACGCATGTAGTCAGATTTAATCTGACTACCAATGTTGTCAGTTTACTCCCTTCCGGTGGTTGGGAGAAACCGTCAGCAGGCATAGCAAGAAGATAAAAATAATGAATACCTCTCCGCTTGTATTGATCCGCTGTGTGGGCAGAGAGAATGGTGATGGTCTCGCTGCGAAACCTCATCTGTCTGATGAGGCCGCATTTATCTGATTATCCGTAAATCTCAGAAAGGGTTCAGGCGTGCATAAAATAAAAAAAATATTTGTAACCGGAGCCAATGGCTTTATTGGCCGGGCAATCATGGAGCGTTACAAACAGAAAGGCATTGATATCTGTGGCGTCGATATTACGGCCGATCCTTCCCGCAACGTTGTGCGCGGTGATGTTTCCAATGCCGGAGAATGGCAGGAACATGCAAAGGGGTGCGACATCATTTTTCATACAGCCGCTGTCGTTTCAAATACGGCATCAGCGGACATGTATCAGAAGGTGAGTGTTGGCAGTGTGAAGCAGGTGGTTGCTGCTGCAAAAAAACATCATATTGCACGCGTTGTTCATATTTCCTCAATTGCAGCATATGGACTGAACTTTGATACTGATCAGGATGAAAGCTGCAGCATCTCGGTTCTGAGTGGATCTTCATATTGTGATGCCAAGGCAGCGAGTGAACACGGCTTTCTGGCGGCTCATGCCGCAGGGGATATCTGCACAACGATAATTCGTCCGGGAGATGTCTATGGTCCGGGGTCCAGGCCCTGGGTTCTGATTCCTCTGACGATGATCAGTAAAAAGCAATTTGTTTTACCAGCCATGGGCAGAGGGATATTCAGCCCTGTTTATATTGATAATCTGGTGGATGGTATTGTTCTGGCTGCTGAAAAAGAAAGTGGTAAAGGCCAGATTTTCAATATAACCGATGGGGCAGGCATAGAATGCAGAGAATTTTTTAATAATCATTACAAATGGCTTGGGAAAAACACCGGGCCAGTCTGCTTACCCACACGTATCGCAGAAGGTATAACCAGTATCGGGTCGTTTATTTTTAATACGATATTAAATGCCAATACTGAAATAGACCGGAGTTCTCTGGCGATGCTGTCAAGAAAGGCCACCTATTCCATTGATAAAGCCAGAGACATGCTTGGTTACGTACCTGTGGTATCTCTTACCGAAGGAATGGCAAGAACAGAAGCATGGCTGAAAGAAAACCGTGGGGTCTTATAAGTTTCCTTAGCAGAATCGCCGTCAGCGGTTTACAGCCTGCCATGAACTGCCAGGCCGTTCTTAAATATACTAAAAGGGTGCGGTGTGAACGTTGTATTGATAACAGGATCTTCAAGCGGCCTTGGCATGCATCTGGTCGGTGTATTTCTGGCTAAAGGATACCGAGTGGCCGCATCTGCCAGGAATATGGATCTTCTTCGTCAGAAGGCTGAAGAAGAAAAATGGCCTTCAAATAACCTGCTCTTACTCCGGCTGGATGTGACGTCAGGAGCTGATTGGTCTGATGCTGTCTCCGGGGTGCTGAGTAAGTGGAAGAGTATCGATATATTGCTGAATGTGTCCGGTTACCTTCAGGCTGGTCGGGTTTATGAGCAGGATGAAGAAGAAATACACCGGCATATAGATACGAATGTAAAAGGTTTAATGCTTGGTTGCCGGCTATTGGTACGGCAAATGATTCAGCAGCGATCAGGGCATATTATTAATATTGCATCAACCGCAGCGCTTTCTCCTGTACCTGGTCTGGCTCTTTATAGTGCTTCAAAATTTGCGGTAAGAGCATTCAGTATTGCTCTTGCAAAAGAAGTCAAACCATTGGGTATTCGTGTGAGTGTTCTTTGCCCTGATGCTATTGAAACACCGATGTTAAAGAAACAGGAGAATGCTGCTTCAGCGGCTTTGGCTTTTTCGGGTGGGAATATTCTTTCTGTTAATGATGTTTCTGATGCCATATTGCATCATTTTGTCCATAAGAAAAAACTTGAATATGGTATGCCGAAAGGCAGAGCCTTTATGGCTAAGGTAGCCAATATCTTTCCTGAGCGCTTTAGCTGGATTGAACGATATTTAAAACATAAAGGGCGTAGTGCTCAGAGAAAAAGAAGCCTCAGGCAGGACAGGTTCTGATCTTTTTTCATCTTTCCATATTAGTAAAATAATGGTACCGGATATGTTTGATTACATTATTGTAGGCGCAGGATCTGCAGGCTGTGTGCTGGCGAATCGCTTATCTGAAGATAAAAATAACCGGGTCTGCCTGATTGAGGCGGGCGATACCGATAAAAGCTACTGGATCAGAGATTGTAATCCTTTCAATATGCTGGTTCTGATGAATAGCGATAAATATAACTGGCTTTATAAAACTGAACAGGATGACAATAATTTTCAGCGGTCATATTTCTGGCCCCGCGGTAAGGTTATGGGAGGATCAAGCTCAATCAATGCAATGATTTATACGCGAGGACATCCCTGCGACTATGATGGCTGGGAAGAGCAGGGGAATCCTGGCTGGGGCTATGAGTCTGTTCTGCCATATTTTAAGAAATCAGAGCGACAGATCAGAGGGGGGGACGGGTTTCATGGTGCCGATGGTGAAATGGATGTTTCTGATACAAATTATCATCTTCCGGTTTGCGATGCATTTATTGATGCCTGCGCAGAGGCCGGTTTCAGAACGACAGATGATTTCAATGGTGCAGACCAGGAAGGCTGTGGTTATTTTCAGGTAACGCAGACACCGGAGGGGAAGCGTGCCAATTCCTCCACATCATTTCTCGATCCTGTGGAAAACAGATCAAATCTGGTCATCCTTAAGAAAACGCATGTTACCAGGGTTTTATTTGATGAATGTGGGGAATCGCCAGCCGCATGTGGTGTTGAAATTTACAATGCCAGAAAGGGAATAAGAGAATCGTTATTGGCCAGAGAGGTCATTATCTCTGCGGGTGTTATTAATTCACCTCAAATACTGAAGCTATCAGGTATCGGGCCATCTGCTGAGCTTGAAAAGCATGGCATCAGAGTTGTTAAAGATCTTCCTGGCGTCGGTGAAAATCTGCAGGATCATCCGGATATTCTGTTGCGCTATCAGACGGCTAACGATGGGACACTCGTAATGGCTCCCTGGAGTAAGTCGTTCTGGGCATTTGTCGGGCGTTATCTGAATCGTACCACGCCGCTGTTATTTACCCCGACCGATTGTGGTGGATTTATTAAATCGGATGAGCATCAGCCGTTGCCTGATTTGCAGCTGCAGTTTGCCGCCGTGAGGATGAGTCCTCATGGACGGGATCTGATGCTGCCGATGAAGGCGGGTTATGTGTTGCACGTTTGTCATCTCCGCCCGAAAAGCCGCGGGCGGGTGTTGTTGAGGGATAATAATCCTTTAAGCAAAGCAAAAATTGAAGCCAATTATTTTGCTGATAACACGGAGCTGAATGCATTGGTGAATGGTGTGAAAATCGCCCGCCGGATTATGGAACAGCCCGCTTTCAGGGCCTATAAAGGCAAGGAGGAAGCGCCAGGGATCTCTGTTCAGACGGATGACGAAATACGTGACTATATCCGCTCTCATGTTGAAACCGTGTACCACACGGCCGGCTCCTGCAAAATGGCTGCTCTGGCGGATGGTGGTGTGGTTGATCCGGAGCTGAGGGTGCATGGCGTTACAGGCCTGCGGGTTATTGATTCATCAATAATGCCCTCGATTACGGGAAGCAATATTCACGCACCGACCGTTATGATTGCTGAAAAGGGCGCTGATTTTATTCTCAGGCGTGGCGCGCAACCCGCGGGAGCTGAATATTCAGTGCAGGAGCCGGCTTGATGCAATCATTCAGAGATGTTCCGGTTTTATCCGCAGCCGGATAAATTTACTGCTCGCTTTCTATTTGTCGCACCAGTCCCATAATCATGCGCATACCGGTGCTGACCAGTGTCTGCTGCGAGGTACTGCAACCGCTCTGCAGCCAGTAGGTAGTTACCTGACGCATGGCGCCGATAAAGCCCATTCCCAGCAGCGCATACTCGTCATCACTGAGTTGCCAGTGTGGGTGCACGGTACGCGCCAGTGTCATCACCATATTGGCAAAATCCTGCATATAGCCGTGATAGAAACGGTCGGTCGCTGCACTGACGCCTTCCAGCTCCAGCATACAGACCCGTGCGACACGGGCGTCCTGCATGGCACTGAAAAAGGCCGCCAGTCCTTGTTGTGCCAGCACTTCAATCTGCCCGCCGGGCTGCGCCTGAGAGAAAGCGTTAAACAGCTGCTGTTTGATGCTGTCCATGCACTGGCCGTATACCGCCTGCAGCAGGCCTTCGAGATTACCGAATTCGCTGTAAAAGTAACGGTCGGTCAGCTGCGCCTGACGGCACAGGCCACGCACGGTGGCATTGCGGAAGCCTTCGGTGCCGAACACCTCAAGCCCGGCCTGCAGAAACTGCTGGCGCCGCTGGGCTTTGCGTTGCTGCTGGCTCTGGCCGCCATAGGTGCGTCCGCCTGTTCTGGCTGCCGGAGTATCGCTTGTGGTGTTATCGCCGTTGCTGGCGGTGGATTTTCCCATCGGAAAAATTGTCCGGAAATGACTCGTATAGCAATTTGACGACAAGTGTCCTCAGAAGTAAAGATGAGGACATCTGTCGTCAGATTTACTGGCGTGTGCAATATAACAATAAAATTTCCGGCCGGTGCCGGGCGAAGAGGTCCGTATGTCCAGTTATGGTGTGATCATTATCGGCAGTGGCTTTGGTGGTCAGTGTGCCGCCATCAATCTTAAAAAACGTGGCATTGACGATTTTATTATTCTCGAGCGGCGTGAATTTATGGGCGGTACCTGGGCACAGAATACCTATCCCGGTGCTGCGGTGGATGTGCAGTCGCCGCTGTATTCCATAGAGTCCGAGCCGTATGACTGGTCGCAGATGTTTGCCGAACAGCACGAACTGCAGCAGTACACGAATCATGTGATTGATAAACACAGCCTGCGGGAAAAGACCCTCACCCACGCCAATGTTGAAAAAATTGAATGGCACGAAGCTGATCAGCGCTGGCACGTGCATGTCGATGGTAAAGGCGTGCTGCAGGCACGTTTTGTTATCAATGCCTCCGGGCCATTAAGTACCCCGGTGATTCCGGAGTTTAAAGGCCGTGACAGCTTTAAAGGAAAAGCTTTCCACACCAATAACTGGGATCACGATTACGACTATAAAGGTAAACGGGTTGCGATTATCGGCAGCGGTGCCAGCGCCGCACAGATTATTCCTGCCATAGCGGCCGATGTTGCTCATCTGCACATTTTCCAGCGCACGCCGCACTGGGTGTTGCCGCGCCCGGATTATGTGTTTAAAAACTGGCAGCGTAAGTTGCTGCGCAACCGTGGTATTTACCGCGCCCTGCGCGAAGCCATTTACTGGGGGCTGGAAAGCCGCGTAATCGGCTTTAAATACTCTTCCCTGATGCTGGAATTGCTGGCAGGCCGTAAAGCCCGTGCGCATATTAAAAAGCAGATTAAAGACCCGGTTCTGCAGCAGAAAGTCACGCCGGATTTTACCATCGGCTGTAAGCGCGTCATTTTATCCGACACCCTGTACCCGGCTTATTGCCGCGACAACGTTACCCTGCACGATAAAACCGATGGCATTGGTGAAATTAATGAGAACGGCATTAAAACCAGCCATGGCGATCAGGTGGATCTGGATCTTATTATTTATTCCACCGGTTATGACGCCACCGATGGCGTAATCTCTTATCCGGTTATCGGTCGTAATCAGCAGACGCTGGCGGATGTCTGGGCGGATTTTCCGCGCGCCTATTTAGGTACGTCGGCACCGGGTTTCCCTAACCTGTTTATTGTTACCGGCCCGAATACCGGTATTGGTCATACCTCGGCGATTTTTATTATCGAAGCGCAGATGAATTACATCATGAAGGCGATCGAGGAAGTCGGCCGCCGGCAGAAAAATCTGATCGAAGTAAAAGCCAGTGCCGAAGACAGCTACACCCGCCATATTCATGCCGAGATGGCCAAAACCGTCTGGCAGCAGGGCGGCTGTAACAGCTGGTATAAGAGCAAAAGCGGTAAGGTGATCGCGATGTTTCCGGGCTTCAGTTTTACCTTTCGTCGCTGGACTAAAAACTTCCGCGTCAAAGATCACGACTTTGCCTGATCGAACCTGTTAAGTGCAGGGCTGTGCGGGTATAAAAACGCGATAACAATAAAATAGACAAGGTAAGGTTATGAAAAAAATCAGTCTGTTAATTCTGCCGCTGGTGCTGGCTCTGGTGATCGGTATGCTTAACGGTGCCTACGGCCGGGTCGGTCACTGGCTGTATGCTAATGTCACCGATCTCGAAGCCTCTGCTTATGGTTTTGAGCAAAGCGCGGTGGATATCGGCGATATGGAACTGGCGCTGTACAGCAACAGCAATCCGGGCAAACCGGTGATTGTTATGCTGCACGGTTACAGCGCCGATAAAGACGTATGGCCACGTTTTGCCAAGCATTTTGTCGACGACTATCAGGTGATTATTCCGGATATGGCCGGTCATGGTGATACCGGTTTTGATGCCAGCTGGGATTACAGCATGCCGGCTCAGGCGAAACGTCTGGCGGCGTTGCTGGATAAACTGGATATCGCTCAGGCACACGTTATTGGTAATTCGATGGGTGGTTTTTTAACCGCCACCTTCGCCATTGCTTATCCGCAGCGTACGCTGTCGGCCACTATGGTTGACCCGGCCGGGGTGATGTCGCCGGAGCCGAGCGATATGTTCAAAATGCTGAATCAGGGCCACAACCCTTTCCTGATTCATAACCGTGCAGAGTTCGACAGCTTCTATGCGATGACCATGGCGCAGCCGCCATTCCTGCCGGGAATGGTGCTGGAAGCCATGTCGGATAAATACATTGAGCGCCGCAGCGAGCTGGAAAAAATTTTCGCCGATTTCCACTCCAGTGATTACCTCGAAGAAAAACTGGCTGACCTGAAAGCACCGGCCATGCTCTGGTGGGGTGATAAAGACCGCTTACTGCATGTGAGCTCGGTATCGGTGTGGGAAGCGGGCGTTCCGCAGCTGAAGACCCATATCTTTAACGGCATCGGTCATATGCCGATGGTGGAAGTCGCGTCAGAAGCTGCCGATCTGTACCGTGACTTCCTGCAGCAGGTGCCGGCTCAGATTGCTGCCGAATAAGCCCTGCTGTTCAAACACAAAGCGCCGCCCGGTTTCCGGCCGGCGCTTTTTTTGCCTTGTTACAAGGCAGGACTATAGCCGTGCACGCCCTGAATTGGTGCGTCGGGAGTCTTATTTCCATCCGGTCTGCAGCGTCGTTTGCCGCCAATTGGTCTTACCGTAAGACAATGCGCCTATCCGCTGGATTTCATACCTGCAGCGTTGTTGTCACACTTTTTTGCACCAATTCGTGACTCAAAGTGGACTTTCCGGTCAGAAATTGGCGCTAAGCTTGCGTGAAGGTTGTCTTCATCCTGCCAATGTGTAATGTTCGCGCCCTTGTCCGTTTGTGCGCGCCAAGCCCTATATATGAAGAACTCCAACGCTGCTCTTGAGCTGATCAATATCCACAAATGCTACGGTAATCTTGAAGTGCTGAAAGGCGTCAGCCTGACCGCGCAGAAGGGTGACGTTATCTCGATTCTCGGCTCCAGTGGCTCCGGTAAAAGCACGCTGCTGCGCTGCATTAACCTGCTGGAACGCCCGAATCAGGGCGAGATCATTATTGGCAATGAACAGCTGGCACTGATTCCGGACAAAAACGGTGAACTGAAAGCGCAGGACAAGCGCCAGCTCGAACGCCTGCGTTCACGTCTGGGCTTTGTCTTCCAGCAGTTCAACCTATGGCCACATATGACCATCCTGCAGAACCTGATCGAAGCACCGGTGCACGTATTAAAAGTGCCGCGCGATGTTGCCGTTGCACGGGCACAGGAATTGCTGCGCAAGGTCGGTCTGGCTGACAAACAGGACGCCTATCCGGGACATCTTTCCGGTGGGCAGCAACAGCGTGTGGCCATTGCCCGCACACTGGCAATGGATCCGCAGGTATTGCTGTTTGATGAGCCGACATCTGCCCTGGACCCTGAGCTGGTCAACGAGGTGCTGGCGGTGATGCGCGAACTGGCCGAAGAAGGCCGGACTATGCTGATCGTAACTCACGAAATGCGCTTTGCGCGTGAAGTGTCCAGCTCTGTGGTTTTCCTGCATCAGGGACAGATTGAAGAAACAGGCTCGCCGGAAAAGGTATTCGATAACCCCGAATCCCAGCGCGTACGCGATTTTATGGCGAGTCATCAGGCCTGATTGGTCTGCTTTATTATCTATTGCTGAGGATTAACACCATGCAAAAATTCGTTGCCACTCTGTGCCTGGCAGCCAGCGTTATGCTGTCGCCATTCGCTTCTGCTGAAAAAATCCGCATCGCATCTGAAGGGGCTTACGCACCGTTCAATATGATCGATGCCAATGGCAATCTGGTTGGTTTTGATATCGATATCGCCAAAGCCCTGTGTGCCGAAATGAAAGCCGAGTGCGAAATCGTGGCGCAGGACTGGGATGGCATTATTCCGGGTCTGATGGCACGTAAGTACGACGCCATTATTGCCTCAATGTCGATCACCAAAGAACGTCTGCGCGTGGTGAATTTTACCAATAAGTATTACACCAACAGCCTGGCGTTTGTGGCTGCCAAAGGCAAAGCTCTGGACACCAGCATGGACGGACTGAAAGGCCTCAGCGTTGGAGCGCAGCGCGCGACGATTTCCGGCCAGACGCTGGAAGATAAATACAGCGACGTGGTGAATGTAAAACTGTACGACACTCAGGATAACGCTTACCTCGATCTGGCTGCTGGCCGTATCGACGCCATCCTGTCGGATAAATTCCCGGCCTATGACTGGCTGCAAAGCAAAGACGGCGCGAATTTCGAATTTAAAGGTGCCGATCTGGATATCGATGACAAAATCGGTATCGCGGTGCGTAAAGGCGACAAACTGCAGGAACGTCTGAATAAAGCGCTGGATGCCATTGTTGCCAACGGCACCTACAAAGAAATTAACGCTAAATATTTCCCGTTTGATATTTACTGAGCGAGCGCTGCTCAGAGGTAAGCCGATGAACGATATGACACACCAGGACGACGCTGCATGCTGATGGATTTACAGGGCTTTGGCCATCTGTTACTCAGCGGAGCGCTGATGACCATTCAGCTGGCACTGGCCAGCTTAGCCATCGGACTGGTGATCGGCTTACTGGGGGCGGCCGCCAAGCTGTCGCCTTCACCGTTTTTGCGTATTCCGGCCACGCTGTACACCACGCTGGTGCGCGGCGTGCCGGAATTATTGCTGGTATTAACCCTGTATTACGGCGGCGCTCAGCTGCTGATGTGGGCGGCCAACTTTTTTGGTTATGACGAATACATCGAAGTCGGCGCTTTTGCTGCCGGTGTTGCAGCTCTGGCTATTGCCTTTGGTGCTTACGCCACGGAAGTATTCCGTATGGCGATGCTGGAAGTACCCAAGGGGCAGTGGGAGTCGGCACAGTCGATGGGCATGAGCCGCGGGCAAACCTTCTTCCGCATTATTTTTCCACAGGTGTGGCGTCTGGCCATTCCCGGACTGGGCAATTTATTTCAGGTACTGCTGAAAGATACCGCACTGGTATCGGTGATTGGTCTGAATGAATTAATGCGTCAGGCCAGTGTGGGTTCTGCGGCAACCAAACATCCTTTTGATTTTTATCTGGCAGCCGCCATTCTGTATCTGGCGCTGACCCTGTTGGCGACGCTGGTGACCGAAATTCTTGAGCGTCTGAGTAAACCTGAACTGCGTGGGCGACGGGCATGAACTGGGACTGGTCTGTAATCTGGGAGTATTTCCCACGCCTGCTGGAAGGCGCCTGGCTGACATTAGAGCTGGTCGGTTTATCCGGCCTGTTCGGTATTCTGATGGCGGTGCCTCTGGCGTTAATGCGCGCGTCAACACAGCCGCTGCTTAAAGGTCTGGCCTATGGCTATATCTTTTTCTTCCGTGGCACGCCACTGCTGGTACAGATATTCCTGATTTATTACGGTGCTTCGCAGTTTGATGCGGTGAAAGACTCGTTCCTCTGGCCGATTCTGAAAGAACCTTACTGGTGCGCCATTATTGCTTTCACCATGAATACCTCGGCTTACAGCGCAGAATTAATCCGTGGTGCCATTCAGGCAATTCCCCATGGCGAAATTGAAGTCGCCGACGCGCTGGGCATGAACCGGCTGACCAAAATCCGCCGTATTATTCTGCCAAGAGCGCTGGGTATTGTACTGCCGGCTTACAGCAACGAATTTCTGTTAATGCTGAAAAGCAGTGCGCTGGCCTCGACCATTACCCTGCTGGATATTACCGGTATGGCGCGCACGATTATTGCCCGTACTTATACGCCGCTGGAGATTTTCTTCGCTGCCGGCATGATGTACCTGGTGATGTCGGCCGTGCTGATCGGCTTATTCCGGTTGATGGAGTTAAGGGTTAACCGGCATAAATACATCAGCCGAGAAGGCTGATAAATACCCATAAAAAAACCTGCTTTGTCACACTACTGTCCCACAGTTTGGAGTGACAATATGTCACTCCAAACGGCAGCATTGATCGACTACTGTTTTTCAATCTGAAACGCTTTACCGGGGCAAGCCCCTGGCCCCCTG
>NZ_DDCJ01000155.1:12044-16751 GCF_002335285.1 Thalassolituus sp. UBA2009 | reverse complement strand
GGTGTCCGGATTGATTAGCCCACTACACCTCCCCCCGGGCCCCTGCTTCGCGCTGTGCAGGACTTCATCCGCTCTGAATAATCCTGCGGTCGCGGTAACGCGAATAATGGGCGGTACTCCGGGCATCCTGCCCTACGCCCTGCGGGTCAGCCTGCGGCTGCTCAATTTTGTTCCCGACAAAATTGTCCATTGCCCTATTCGCTCGCCCGGCATCCTACCGGGACGTACCGGCGCAGAATGATTCAGACCGGCGTCCTACAGGCGCATAAAACCATGACGCCAGACCGCTTTTCAGTGCCCGCTTTTATTTATTTGAAAAGCCGCGTTGCGTCTAAATAAACGCGGCATTTGTGCGGTGCCAGTCAACCAGGCAGACAATCCGGTGGAAAGCACGACTCGGCCCGGAGCTTCTTCCTCCAAAGGTTTTAAGCTCTAAGCTCCGGGCGAATTGTTGTGCGGGCCGGATTGGCCACGCAGTTGACTGAACAGCGCCGCACAGCCGCAAGAGAGGATCGTAAGGAGATACCTCTCCTTGCATGGGGGCGCAGGGGGCGGAGCACCCGCAAAGGCTCAGAGATGATTACAAAGCCATCCAGCGCAGCTGACGACCAACACCAATCAACCCAAACACCAGACAAAAAAAGAGCCTCAACCGAGGCTCTTGTTTATACCGGAGCGATAACCGCCATCAGCGGATTTTATCCACCAGCGCTACCGCCAGTTCATCACCAATCAGCTTGGCAACTTCACGGGCGGCTTTCTGTCGGGCAACGTCTTCCAGCCCGGACACGCCTTTGGCCTGCTTGCTGAACGAGCTCAGCACACGACCGGCACCATCGCGGATGGTAACGCGGCTGTCGGCAAACACGTAGTGGCTGCCATCTTTGGCTTTGCCGCTCAGCTGGGCGCTGATATCGAAGCGCAGGTCGGCGTCGCTGCCGTCCTGAATGCGCAGTCCCTGTGAGGTCAGCGCTTCGAGCACGCCGCCACCAATGGTCTGGGCGCCGTCATCGAGCAGTTCGAGGCTGACCTGCAGCTGGTCGATCTGGGCGTAGATGCAGTCCTGCAGTGCTTTCAGCTCAGGACTTAAGGCCGGGGCCTTACGTTCCATGCTGATCAGCGTCAGACGCTCACCCAGACGCTCACGCTTGGCGAACAGGGTCAGTGCCGGTAATAACGGCTGCAGCTGTTGCAGGCGGTTACCGCTTGGCTGCAGTTCGCCGATGGCGCTCAGTTCCTGTTCGATATCGTTCATATCGCGGCGCAGACGTGCGGCCGCGGCATTACGATCCAGCTCGGCCAGGGCGTAAGCATATTTGGCGTCGGTATGGGTTTCGCTGATCTGAACTTCGTCCAGCTCGGCCGGTGGCACCTGACTGCGCACATAGTTACGCACGGTACGCAGCACTTCGCTGTCGCGGTTGCTGCCGCTCAGCTCGACGGTTTCGCTGCTGAAATCACCGCTGACGGTGACTTTAAGCTGCGATACCAGATCAATCCGCGCCAGTTCCGCCGCGCGTTTTACCGCATCGGTGGCACTGCCGTAGATTTCCATCGAACCGATGCCGTAGGCCATGCCGCGCATCTGCGGCGGCTGCGTTACCCAGGCCGGAGCTTTGCTGCTGCGGGCTGCGTCTTTGGCCGGTTTGGTGCTGTTGCCGACACAACCGGACAGCAGGCTGATGCCTGTGCCCAGTGCCAGTGCCGCAACCAGTAAGCGCTTAGCCACGGGCTGTCCTTAGAATCCGAAAGAGGATTTCTGCTGCAGTTTCTGGATCTTCTTCTGACCGTTCCACACTTCCATATTGGATTCCATGTCGATCAGTTTCAGGTCTACCTGATAGAAGGTCACACGATCTTTGCCCACCTGATCCACCAGCGAGTTGATGGTGCCGGACAGGGCGAAATCAGCGGCTTTTTCCTGGCCCTGAGCCTTGGCGTTCTTGGCGTTCAGTTCCTGATCGCGACGCTCATCACGTACCGCATCACGCTCATCGCCACCGGCCACGAAACCGGCACGGCCGGAACGGATGATGGAACGCTTGATGTCGTTGATGAAGGTATCGACGGCAATGTGCTCGTGCGACTTGTTGCTGATGCGCGAGATGATCACGGTCGGACGACGGTTATTGTCCATCTCGAAGTCACGCGCCCATGGGAAAGACAGCATGTCGGTGATCATTTCGTTGGCCACCAGTTCGGAGTCTTTAGCATTCCAGCGATCAGACAGCGCCACTTCTTCGTTAGCCGCCAGACGGGTTACTTTGGTTGAGCAACCGGCAGACAGCAGCACAGAGGCACCCAGCAGAGTGCAGGCAGTCAGTTTGGTGATATTTGTCAGCATGGTGTCCTTCCTTATCAGACAATGAATATGAGTTATTCAGATACTTTAATCAGTTGTTTTACTTCGCTTTCTTTGGCCGCACCGGCCAGAGGAGGCAATGTACGTACGCGCCACAGATGGATGTCTCCGGCTTTCAGATTCACCTGTTCCTGCGCGCTCTGACGCTGGCCCACGTTCAGTGTGGAGTCCAGCGCCAGTGTATGTTCACCCGGCTCAACAACAACCCGGCGAATGCGGATATCGCTTGGCAACAACAGCCAGTTGCGGGTTTCAGCAGCATCGGTCAGTTGTGCCGTCAGTTTACCGGCCATCGACAGGATACTGCCCAGCGAGCCACTGCCACCAGCTGAAGCAACCGACTGTGCGGTTAAGGCTTTCAATGATGAACGCGCCAGCGCCAGCTGAATATCGGTAGATGAGTTAACCATCTGTTCCTGCACCGCCATCAATGCCGGGTTGGAGGATTTCAGCATCAGGTGACGCTCGCCATCAACGCTCAGGGTACTCTCACCCAGCGCTTTAACCGGTGAATAGTAAGGTACGGTAATGCGCATAGAATCGCCGATGGCACTCAGCAGACCCATATCCTGCGCGGTATTCCACAGCGGGCCAATAGGCACTGTCTTGGTAAAGCTGTTAAACCAGTATCCGACTTCGGCGGCATCGAGGTAGTTCGCCACGGCATCGAAAATATCTTTATCGGCGTACAGCACATAGAACCAGGCCAGCTGGGCTTTGTCGTTACCAAAGAAATACGGACGGATTTCCAGCGCCTGCAGGGCCGGATTCACCGACAGCTCCAGACTCATTTCTTTACGCTGTGGCGCCAGACCCTTGTGCTCCAGCACGATGATCTGGGCTTTGTCAGCTGTCCAGTTTTTCAGCTCGGCCTGACGCGCTTTGCTCAGTTTTTTCTTTGCCAGTGCGCGCCATTCAGTGTTGTAACCTCCGGCCTTCTGCATCATGCGGATGGTGTCGAACCAGGCCTGCGCGGTCATTTCTGAGTCCAGGCGGAACTGCTTGCTGAAGCCATCTTCATAGCTTTTCGCGGCTTTCTGGTAACTGATGCGGGCATCATCGTACTCGCCGTTCATTTCAAAACTGATACCGGTGAGGTAATGCGCCATGGCGTCATCGCGGTATTGCAGTTTATCCATATCCACCAGATTGCCCTGCAGCTTCTCAAAGATTTTCAGCAGTTTGGTGAAGGTTTGCTGATCTTTATCGTTCTGCTCGGCGTAGGTGCCTTTACGCGAGTTCAGATCGTTAAGGCGGATAATCAGGCGGCGGGACTCAATACGCGCACCTTCCAGTGCGTCGTAATAACCATTGCGGTCGGTCGCCAGCTGCGCCAGACCAAAATAGTTCAGTGCCTTGTAATAGTTAATAAAGACTTTCTCGAAATCGGCACCACCGTAAGGGCCCTGACGCGGGTTTGACATCAGCGTCACCACGGAACCGGTAATGCTGGTTGTTTCCAGGTCTTCGGCGATGCGCTCCGCTTTATCGAGCAGCACATTACTGGCAGCAAAATCGCCTTCCAGATGTTTAACCACCGCCAGCTCCATATGATAAAGCAGACGGTCATTACCGCTTGGGTTCAGGGCTTTCTGAAATTTGGCTTCGGAGGCGGCGTAATCGCCTTTTTGTACATCCTGAATAGCACCGGTCACTCCGGCACCATAGGTTGCACAACCAGCCAGCAAAATCACTGGCAGCAACGCAGAAATTGAACGAAGGGTTTTACCCGGTTTCACAGCAGCTCCTTGCTTAATAAGTTGCTCGTTAATTAGCTTGAGGAGCGACAGTCTAAAACGCCTGTCCTGAAAGCCCAAGCCCGAAAACGACACCATGCTCAAAAACAGCCCCGGCATCCGGACGGTGCGGAAACATTGCCGCCATAAAAGCAGGGCCGGCAAGCATAAAGCGTGAATCTGAACGAATGATGAAAAGCAGAGAATAATAAGAAAAGCGGGGAGATAAAACGAATCCGGCCGTCTGACACATCCTTGCGTCAGACAGCCGGCAGCGGGTGCTGTTAATAATGTCAGTCTACTGGCTCTTTACTGATGACTCAACCAATAAAAAGGTCACTTTTTGTCAGCGCCAGAATCAGCCTCTGTGTTAACAGCGGAAGGTGACAGGCCGAGAATTTTCAGCGGTTGCTCGCCGTCGTCCAGAATCGGTTTGCCATCGGGCGTTACCCGCGTTACCAGCTCCTGCGTCTGCTGATCTTCCTGCGCCTGCTCGGTGGTGGTCTGGCTGAAACCACAGCTGATGCACTCGCGCACTTCTTCGCCGTCATCGTTACTGTACATAACGGTCTTGTCCATTTCGCTGCACTTGGGGCAGACAGCGCCGGC
>NZ_DDCJ01000155.1:0-11782 GCF_002335285.1 Thalassolituus sp. UBA2009 | reverse complement strand
CCGCTGTGGCGCAGCAAAGGCTCAACCGACGGCTTACGGCCACGGAAGTTTTCAAACAGTACCGCCGCTTCACGCGAGCCGCCCTGACTGAGAATTTCCTGCAGGAAACTTTCGCCGGTTGCACGGTTAAAAATGCCTTCTTCTTCAAAGCGCGAATAAGCATCGGCACTCAGTACTTCGGCCCATTTATAGGAGTAATAACCAGCGGCATAACCACCGGCAAAAATATGGCTGAAGCTGTGCTGGAAACGGTTAAAGCCGGCAATCGGCACCACCGCTACCTGAGCACGTACTTCGTTCAGCAGCTGCTGCACATCCACCGGCTGCTCACGGAATTCGTGGTGCAGGCGGAAATCGAACAGGGCAAATTCCTGCTGACGCATGGTCATCATCGCGCTCTGGAAATGTTTGGCAGCGAGCAGTTTATCCAGCAGTTCCTGTGGCAGCGGTTCGCCTGTTTCATAGTGACCGGAAATAAAGGCCAGCGCCTCCGGCTCGTAACACCAGTTTTCCAGGAACTGGCTCGGCAATTCGACGGCATCCCAGGCCACGCCATTAATGCCGCTCACCGCCGCCACATCAATCTGCGTCAGCATATGGTGCAGGCCATGACCAAATTCATGGAACAGCGTGGTCAGTTCGTCGTGGGTCAGCAGTGCCGGTTTATCACCAACCGGCGGCGTGAAATTACACACCAGATAAGCCACCGGCAGCTGGATGCTGCCATCGGCGTTACGGCGACGGATACGGCAATCATCCATCCACGCCCCGCCGCGTTTTTTCGCCCGTGCGTATAAATCCAGATAGAAGGCCGCAATCTGTTCGCCGTCTTTTAGTACGTGGAAAAAACGTGCATCCGGATGATAACTGTCGAAGGTTTTCTGTTCTTCGAAGCTCAGGCCATACAGACGCGATACCACTTCAAACATGCCGTTAATCACGGTATCGACCGGCAGATACGGGCGGATATCTTCCTGCGAAATAGCGTAACGCGCCTGACGTAATTTTTCGCTGTAAAAGCTCACATCCCACGGCTGTAAATCAGCACAGCCCTGCTCGGCGGCAAAAGCTTTCAGCTCGGCAAATTCACGCTCGGCCTGGGGTTTGGCTTTGGCCGCCAGATCGCTTAAAAACTCCAGCACTTCGTCCGGCGAACCGGCCATTTTGGTTTCGACCGAATAATGGGCGTACGACTCAAAACCCAGCAGTTTGCGCCAGCTCGTAACGCAGGGTCAGAATTTCGTTCATCAGCTGGCTGTTATCAAACTTGCCGGCATCCGGGCCCTGATCGGAGGCACGGGTAACATAGGCGGTGTACATTTCTTCGCGCAGGCTGCGGTTTTCACCGTAGGTCAGCACCGGCATATAGGACGGGAAATCCAGTGTTAAACGATAACCTTCCTGCTCATGCGCTTTAGCCTGTTGCGCCAGCAGGTCGAGAGCGCTGTCGGGCAGACCAGCCAGCTCGGACTTATCGCTGATCAGCTTGCTCCAGTGGTTAGTGGCATCCAGCACGTTCTCGCCGAATTTAGAGGTCAGCTCAGATAAACGCTGACGGATTTCGCCGTAACGGGCTTTTTTATCGTCCGGCAGATCGACACCGGCCAGATGGAAATCGCGCAGCGCATGTTCGACGGCGGTTTTCTGTGCAGTGCTCAGGCTGTCGAAGTGCGCCGAGGCGCGCAGCTTTTTATAGGCATCGCACAGCGCTTTGTTCTGCCCCATTTCGGTACTGTACTGGCTCAGCAGCGGCAGGCAGGCGTTATAGGCATCGCGCAGTTCATCGCTGTTAAGCACACCGTTTAAATGACCGACCGGAGACCAGGCCTGGCTCAGCTCATCGTCCCAGGCTTCCATCGGCGCAATAAAGTTATCCCAGGTCGGCTCGCTGACCGTGGCCAGCAACTCGCGGATACGCTCGCGGTTCTGGTTCAACCTTTGTTCGATAGCAGGTTTGATATGTTCTGGTTTAATAGCCGAAAACGGCGGCAGGCGATGGTTTACTGACAGCGGATTGGTCGCCGCTGCCGCAGCCATTTCACTGGTAGATGAAGAAGTGGTCATAGATGCTTCGCTTCCGGAAAAGGGGCGTAGGTGAAGGTGCCTGACGGGCAACCCTTGCTCAATGCCTTATAAATTGGGTCAAATGGCCTTAATTCAAGATCATAGCGCGGGAACAGAACACAATGTCAGACGTAAGAAGCTATCAGGGCCATAGCCCGAAACTGGGTGAACGCGTATTCGTGGACCGCAGTGCGGTGATTATCGGCGATGTGGAAATGGGCGACGACTGCTCGGTCTGGCCATTAGCGGTTATCCGCGGCGATATGCACCATATCCGTATCGGCGCGCGCACCAGCGTACAGGATGGCAGCGTACTGCATATTACCCACGCCTCCGACTACAACCCCGGCGGCTACCCGCTGATTATCGGCGACGACGTTACCATCGGCCATCAGGCCATGCTGCACGGCTGCACCATCGGCAACCGTGTATTAATCGGCATGAAATCCATGATCATGGACGGCGCCATCGTCGAAGACGAAGTGATCGTCGCCGCCGGCGCGGTAGTGACACCGGGCAAACGTCTGGAAAGCGGTTATTTATACGTTGGCAACCCGGCGAAACAGGCACGGCCGATTACCGAAAAAGAACGCAGCTTTTTTACTTATGGTGCGGGCAATTATGTGCGGCTGAAGGATAAGCATCTGGCGGAGGGGTATGATCAGCCCGTGTAAACGGATGAACAAGGTCTTCATATTCTTCCACTCAATGCTCAGAATGAATGGATATGGGGATCTTTATACTCTTCTGAAAAGTGACTGCTTTGTATTACAGCTCGCTGGCCTCAAGCGTGAATTTCGGTTGAAGCTCATGCAACATATCAAACGTCGTAATGCAGCGAACGCCAAATTCTTTGCAAATATTAGGTATTTTTACCTTCTTTGTTGCAGGAGATACAGTCGATTCATGCGTAACTAAAGTAGCGCCAAGAACCTTTGCTTTAGCAATAAGCCAGGGATCTCCCTTGTTCAAGAACTTATCCCGATCTGCAAGGTTAAAATCTTGGCTCATAACATAATTGACGATATCAATAAGAACGGCCTGTGTATTTTCGTCATCATGTTTTATAAAATGTCCTGAACGAGCCTTAGCCCAATCAGCAAGTTCATCCTTCCCATCACGGAGTTCTCTTCCGATAAACTCAATACTGCCAACTTCACCCGAAGCAAATTTAGCATCCAGCCAATCCCAATACGCGGGGCAAAACGCCATACCATAATATTGGTTTTTCGCTTGAATATATGTATTCGAATCCAGTAAGTAATTCAAATGCCAACCTCATTTGCAAACTTCTTAATATTGGCTGGTTTAACATTGAGTAACTCACCAGCTTCTCTTAATAAAAGGTGCCCATTAAAAGCCTGAGAAATAACAGCTTTGGAAAAATTAGAGCTGATCTGCGCATTTTTCACCCTGTAATGACTTATTTTTTGGTCAGATTTCTCTTGTTGCTTCCACAACGCGATCTGTTTAGAGATAAAATTCTGATACTGGGCAGCAGAAATATACCCCAAGGTCAGCGCCCGACGAGCTATCACCCACTTACTCACGCGAAAATGCGCTTCCAGATTCGGAAGATTAGTTTTCCAGTCGTCCAGCACTTTCCACAATGGCCGAAACTCAACCTCTGGAACTAAAAATTCTGCTGCAACAGCATTACACAGCTTCTCACTATCCCTTTGAGCATCCTCACTGCCATCGGACAACCCAGTGATTCCTAACCAGATATGGCAGAGTTCATGAATCAGGGTGAATAATCTTGGTCCAGGAGCATCCGCATGATTAACAAAGATAACGGGCGCATACTCATCAGCGATAGCGAACCCACGAAACTCGTCAACTCGAAACATCCGCGTGTAATGCCCAAGAAAAGACTCGCGCATCACCAATACGCCCAAAGACTCGATCTTCTCGACCAGTTTACGGTAGTACTCATTACTATCGCCACGAGTCGGATGCAGACCAACACTGAGCTGCTGACGCATGTCACTGACAATATCCAGTGCATTGCCTTTATCTCTCCCACGTCCAACAACATCACAAGGGTCTGCGAGTTCGCCTAGGAGATAATCTCTGTACCATTGCTGGCGTTGAATTGTCAGCTTGATCAGATCAAGCAACTCAGCACTGGGGCGGTCAACGCCACGATCCCCCAGTGTTCTCAGATCAGGGATAGGTAGCTCATCCAAAGGAGGCTGGTGAAGAAACAGGTACCCAAAAGGAACGTGGGCTTTATTAGCATAGCCCTGAGCCTGATTGAAGGTAATAGGGCGCTTGCCCTCCTCCCAATCCATCAGACGCTCTTCCGTAACCCCGCACTTAGCCGCAAACTCAGGCAAAGCAATCCCGGAGCGCTCCCGCGCCCAAGTCAGCATCCTGTGATTAATTTGCGCCGTACTAGCCATCATGAAACTCTCTAGATATTCACCAATTATAGGGGGCCGCGCTGCTCGTCGCTACGCCTAAGGTTTAGAAAATAGACAACCTCTCCGCAGGTAATCCTGAATTTAGCGGCTATCTTCTACTACGCTCCCAATATCTACCGCCTATCCCACACCTGTGCTGCGTGATCGTGGCACATTGCGCCCCGTCAATGTCTATCAATACCATATCCGGATCATCAGTACTCCCCCCTCACCCCACAGAAGACAGCATCGCGCCCAGCGGTTACAATCGGTACGTTTTTTCATTAGCCACAAGAAGCAATTCCTATGGGCCGCGCGTACCAGAACCGTAAAGAATCGATGGCCAAAACGGCCGCAGCAAAAACCAAAGTGTATTCCCGTTATGGCCGCGAGATTTATATGTGCGCCAAAAACGGTGGTGTTGACCCGTCTGCCAACCTGTCGTTGCGCGGACTGATCGATAAAGCCAAGAAAGATCAGGTGCCCAGCCACGTGATCGAGAAAGCTATCGACAAAGCCAAGGGCGGTGCCGGTGAAGACTTCCAGCCTGCATTGTATGAAGGTATCGGCCCCGGCGGCTGCATGGTGCTGATCAGCGCCCTGACCGATAACGGCAACCGTACCTTCGGTGATATCCGTGGCATCTTCTCCAAGTGCAAAGCCAAGCTGGGCAGCCAGGGTTCGGTATCGCACATGTTCGATCACCGCGCGATGTTCGTGTTTGCCGGTGACGACGAAGAAGCCGCACTGGAAGCACTGATGATGGCCGACGTGGATGTTTCCGACATCGACTGCGAAGACGGCATGATCACCGTGCTGGTGCCGCCAACCGATTACTTCAAGGCGAAAACTGCGCTGACAGAGATGAATCCGGAAATCGATTTCGAAGTGGAAGAGATCACTTATCTGCCACAGACCGAGCATCCGGTATCCGGCGATGACATCGCTCAGTTCGAGCGTTTCGCTGGTCTGCTGAACGATCTGGAAGATGTTGCGCACATCTACCATAACGGTGTATTTGAAGGCTGATTCTGGCTTTTAACAACACTGAAAAAAAACGCCGCTGCGGGAAACTGCGGCGGCGTTTTTTATGCCTGGGCTACAGCTCAGGTTTTAGTCGGTAGTACGCATCTCCAGACGGAAACGGCTGGTAGAGGTTGGTGTCTTGCCGCTGATTTTTACAGCAATGCGTTTTTTATCGCTGAAAAATCCTAATCCGTTGGTACTGACCGAGGTGACAACTTCGTCACCGGTACCGGAACCTGCAGAGCTATATTCCATTCCGTCCCAGTCAATCACGGTCATATCCAGATCATCGGTCAGCCCGGTTAAACGGAACTCATGGTCACCACTGTCAAAGTAATCTACGTCTACGTAGTAGTAATCTTCTTCTCCCGCTTCCAGCGTCCCGAGCACGCCACTGCTGGCGGTACCGTTTTCACTCGCCGGAGTTATAAAACGGTTAGCACTGCTCTGGCTGTGATTAGCCGGTTCAGCTGCCGTTGCTTTAATCTGTTCAAATGAGGCATTTTCGCCAATACATCCAGCCAGTGTCAGGGCCAGTAACGGTAAAATAACGGGCTTCAGAGTTGCCATACTTAAATCTCCCACGCCAGTCGTACAAAGGGGCCGTAGTGGAATACGGTGTTATCACCGATACCAAACTGGCCAACCGCTTCGTAATTGGAATCCACGCTGTTGGCGGCCCCGGTAAGATCTTCGATGGTGAAGAACTGTTGCAGCGCACGGCCTTCAACGCCGAACGACATCCCGATATTACTGCCCGGCATGCGGTAAGCGACGATGTATTCCAGCTTATAACTGATCGACCAGCCCATGCCGACCGGCTCTTCGTATTCCAGATTCAGGCCGTAATTATCTTTTACAACCCGTTCAAGGTTGGCACTGCTTTGGCCGGTCATAAGACCAACGGTCACATCCATGGTCAGACCCGGGCCGTAACGCCAGCCACCACTTTCAGACAGGCTGAGGGCAAAGCCGCTTTGGTCGTGCATCGCTGCCTGCAGGTTATCGACATCAAACCACAGGCCAATCAGACGGGTGGTGTATTCCGGGTCAACCAATGCATCCGGATAGTTGGCCCGGTCGGTATAGCCGCCGCCAGAACGGGCGGTATACAGGCTGATTTGCGCCGGTTGACTGACTTCGATATAACCAAGCCCCCAGCGCGCGCCCATATTACCTTCTACCTCGGTACCGATATTTAACTGGGTATATTCGGCATCGAATTTACGCTCACCAATAATGTACTGGCCATTAAACCGGGTATCGCTGTCTTGCGGGTGGATATAACCTTCAGCGCTGCTGTTTTCCAGACGGAAAAATACACCGCCGGCTTCTACCGCACCGACAAAAGATTCCAGCTCGGTTTCACCATCGGCATTGGTGCGTACAGCGGCTGCCAGATCAAAGCTGAATGCGTTGTTACGCGGCGAGCGGAATTCCACCACATGGGCTAATGCATCACCGAATTCCACCAGATCTTTCAGATCCCCCACGTACTGATCCGGCGACCATGCGGTCTGACGCAGAGTATAAGAGGTGTAGGATAAATCGCGATAATCACCGTATTGCGTTTGCGCCGTAACAGCACAGGTTGCGGTCAGAGCCGCCACTGCCAGAGAAATTCTGATCATGACGACTCCTTAATTAAAACTGATACGCAGGGTGTAATTCATATTATTACCATCCACCGAGCTGACCTTAACCATGTGCAGACCACGGCTGTCAGGATCGGTATTACGACTGGCGTCATACCAGAGAGTCACCACTTCATCAGCTGTTCCTTCCGTGCGCGACCAACTGAGCAGGTTCAGGTTATGGTCAAATACTTCCAGATCAGCATTACCGTTCATATTGGTCAGGCTGATGGTCAGCGTACCGTTATAGCTGGACTCAAAACGACTGCCCGCCAAGCGGTAATAATCCTGCCGGTCATCCGGCCCCAGGGTTCCGGTATCACCATCGTCCATATAATCCGCATTGAAAAACGTATCATTGGATGCGGGATCAGGGTCAGGAACACCGCTGCTGTTATTGGTAATGTCAGGATAAGTATCGGCACAGCCTGCCAATATCAGACATGCGAACACTGGTATAAGTGGCTTCATAAAATGTCCCCGGATTTTTCCGCGAATATACCGTCTCATTTTAAGACGATCCAGCCACGCCAGAACGATTGTGGCTTGTAATGCCCTGATTTTTTTTACGCTGGCCTGTCAGCAGCAGATTACCCAGATATGTATTTCTCTGATCAAATCGTCACATGTCTGTAATAAATCCGTCCCATCCTCTGCGCCAATAAAATGAATTAACTTTAAGCGGAGATACTATGAACCCGAAGTTTCTGGCTGTTGCGGTAAGCACGGCTCTGCTGGCCGCCTGTGGTGGCGACGACAATAAAAACAGTAATAAAAACCCACTGGCTGAGCTGGGTATTCAGTGCGCCAGCGTAGAAAAAGCCGCTGCGTCCAGCGCAACCGGGACTCTGCAACTGACACTGATCGACAGCTATGAATCCGGTAATGATTTTGCCACCAGCTCGGCAGAAATTGTCAGCTATGACAGCTGTTCTGATCAGCTTTATGTGGTGAACGCCAAAGACGCCACCATCGATGTTTTATCACTGGCGCAAACCAACAGCGCACCGACGAAAAAAGGCAGTATCAATCTGGCCTCTGCAGCCACTGCCGCCGGTATTGAAATTGGTGCCGCCAACAGCGTGTCAGCCAAAAATGGTTTGGTCGCCGTCGCCATTGAAGCCAAAGTAAAACAGGATGCCGGTCTGATTGCTCTGTACCGCTCTGACGATCTGAGCCTGCTGGCAACTTACCCTGCCGGCAGCCTGCCGGATATGGTCACCCTGTCAGCCGATGGCCGTTATATTCTGAGCGCCAACGAAGGCGAACCAAGCGGTGATTATAAAAATGATCCGCAAGGGTCGATCACCATTGTCGATTTAAATAAAGGCTTCAGCGCCGATAAAGCCGTGGTGCAGCAAGTGCTGTTTACCGATTTTAATAACGGTGGCAGCCGGGCGGCTGAATTACCCGCCGGCGTGCGTATTTCCGGCCCGGCCGGTACCAGCGTGGCACAGGATCTGGAACCGGAATATCTGACCCTGAACAGCGACGGCAGCAAAGCCTGGGTTGCGCTGCAGGAAAATAACGCCATGGCCATTATCGATGTGGCCAACGCCCGCGTAGACAGCATTAAAGCGCTGGGAGAAAAATCCTGGAATGCAGACTCTGGCAACCAGCTGGACCCATCCAATAAAGACGGCCTGGCAGGTCAGTTTGCCAGCTACGAGAAACTGGCTGGCCTGTATATGCCGGACACCATTGCCAGCTTCGAACTGAATAACGAAACCTATATTGTCTCTGCCAACGAAGGCGATGGACGCGAATATATTTATTCCACCACGCAGCAGAACTGTGATGCGGCCAGTCATCTCTGGGATGGCGACGATTATTCTGTTGGTTCTGTTGACGCGGATGCTGTGAAATACGCTAATGAAAGCGACGACTGTATTTCTCATGTCGACGAAGCCCGTGGCGGCGACCTGTTTGATATCGTCGCTGACGCCCATCCGTTAAAAACCGCGCTTAACGATAACAACCAGCTGAAGCGCCTTAAATTGATTAACGACCGTGAGAGCATCGGCGCAGGCGACACTCTGTACGCTTACGGCGCGCGTTCGTTTTCCATCTGGAACAGCAATGCGGAACTGGTATTCGACAGTGGTGACGATATTGCCAAGCGTGTGTTTGCCGTTGAGCCGGATAATTTTAATGCCGACAACGAATTGAATTTAACCGCAGAAACCGCCGACAACCGCAGCGATGACAAAGGCACCGAGCCGGAAGCCATTGAAGTGGCCAGCATTAACGGCCGTATTTTTGCGTTCGTTGGTCTGGAACGTCAGGGTGGTATCATGGTGTATGACATCAGCAACCCGCAGGCCCCGGTATTCCAGAGCTATCTGAATAACCGCGATTTCAGCGCTGCGGTCTGCACTGAAGTGAATGTTGATGGTGAATGCAGCAATGATGTTTACAACAGCGCCGCCGGCGATTTAGGCCCTGAGTCTATCGACTACTTCAGCCGTGCCGGTAAGCATTTTATTGCCGTGGGCAATGAAGTGAGTGGTACGACCAGTGTGTATCAGCTGAATTTCAGCAGCGCTGCACTGTAACGGCTGCATTAATAAAAAACCGCGCTCCGGCGCGGTTTTTTTTATATCTCTTATGTCTCTGCGCCAAGCTTACTGGCGCATAAAATCTTCCAGCCCGCGACCAGTCGCTTTGTGAATATTGCGGAATAAATACCAGATCGCCAGGGCCAGAATAATCATGCTTGGCAGCACAATCACCGGATAACTCATCGCCGTCATTGCACCCAGTTGTTCGTTATATTCTTCGGTGCCTGGCATCGCAGTTACCATGTAGCGTGCCAGACCATAGTTCAGCGCTGATGACAGAAAGAACGAGGCAGCAATGATTTTATTGGCCATTGTCAGATGACGCTGAAAATTCTCTTCTTCGCCATGCTCGGCAACCGCCTGCTGCAGCTTTTCTGTATCGATCACTTCGTCATTCAGAATAATCATGCGCAGTAACGAATAACGGGTATTCAGGGTCAGCAGTACCGCAATGCCGATCAAACCGGGAATAAGCGCTTCTTTAATGGCAAGATATTCCGGTGGTAAATGCAGCAGGCTGATACCACCGGTCAGTAATACGCTGACAATACCCAGAATCGAAAAGGCATTCACTTTACCTGCGGTTTTCAGATCCCACAGACCAAAAGCCAGCGGGAAGGCCAGCGCCACGATAACTCCCAGTGTCGGACCAAGCATATCGTCACCACTGGCTTTGGTGAGAATCAGTGTTGGGATAACGATATTGAACAGCAGATTACTGAAAAAATTATGATTCTTCTTGCTGCTTGAGGTGGTGGTCATTAAAGGTTTCCATAAAAAATCAGGCTGGTAAAAAATAGCGTCAGCGCACATTAACGGCGCTGACGACGTTCACCACGCAGTACTGTAATCACCGTTGCGGTTTCCGGACGAACTTCACGCCACAGAGCAAAGGCTTCAGCCGCCTGTTCTACCAGCATGCCTAAACCATCAATCACTTTGCCCACGCCATTATCCAGCGCCCACTGGTTAAACACCGTAGTTTGCGTGCTGTACATCATGTCGTAGCAAACGGTTTCTGCCGTTAATACCGCCGGAGACAATGGTGGTAAATCGCCGCTCAGACTGGCCGATGTACCGTTAATGATGACATCGAAGCTGCCATTCAGTGCATCAAATGCTGCCGCTTTGATATTGCCTAAATCAGCAAAGTCCGCAGCCAGTGTTTGCGCTTTACTCAGGGTGCGGTTAGCAATAATCAGCTCCGCCGGCTGCTGTTCCAGAATGGGCTGCAGCACACCACGCACTGCACCGCCGGCCCCCAGCAACAAAATACGTTTGCCGGTTAATGTCACGCCATGATTCACCGTCAGATCGCGTACCAGACCCACACCATCGGTGTTATCGGCCAGGATGCTGCCATCGGACATTTTCTTCAGCGTGTTTACCGCCTGCGCGCGCTGTGCACGCGGGGTAAATTCATCGGCGTAACGCCAGGCATTTTCTTTAAACGGCACGGTCACGTTGACACCACAGCCGCCGTGTTTAAAGAATTTATCCAGTGCCAGCTCGAAGCTGTCGAGCGGTACCAGTTGCGCGGTATACAGCAGATCCTGACGGGTCTGCGCGGCAAATGCAGAATGAATCTGCGGCGACTTACTGTGGCCAATGGGATTGCCCACAACGGCATAAAGATCAGTCATAACTACAGCCTCACACCCATTCTTTATGGGGCAGGAAATCAGTATAAAGTTTCGCTTCAGCAGAGCCCGGTTCCGGCTGCCAGTCGTAATCCCAGTGCACCACCGGCGGCAGCGACATCAGAATCGACTCGGTACGGCCACCGGTCTGCAGACCAAAGATCGTGCCGCGGTCAAACACCAGATTAAATTCCACATAGCGGCCACGGCGGTAACACTGGAATTTACGCTCGCACTCGCCA
Source organism: Thalassolituus sp. UBA2009 (assembly GCF_002335285.1). Lineage (NCBI taxonomy): Bacteria > Pseudomonadati > Pseudomonadota > Gammaproteobacteria > Oceanospirillales > Oceanospirillaceae > Thalassolituus > Thalassolituus sp. UBA2009. Next base: position 210 of record NZ_DDCJ01000155.1, on the reverse strand, counting down.
TAAGGCGTGTCTTTGCGCTTCGCCACAATGGGTACATAAGCATCGATATAACCGCTGCCCACCGCCTGCATAAAGGCGAAGGATTTTTCAAAATCCAGTTCGCCGTCCCACTCGTTCAGGTCGTCGAAAAACAGACCGCCGACACCACGGCTTTCGTCACGGTGTTTAAGGTAGAAATAGTCGTCACACCATTTTTTGTATTTGGCAAAA